>JANOAP010000321.1:0-4124 GCA_031411175.1 Rhodoferax sp.
TGTGGGCCAGCCCACGGTGTTGCTGATCAAGACCGTCAAGGGTTTTGGCATGGGCAAGGCCGGTGAAGGCAAGAACAATGTGCACCAGACCAAGAAGCTCACCGACGAAGACATCAAGACCTTCCGTGACCGCTTCAACATCCCCATCCCCGACAGCCAACTGGCCGACATTCCGTTTTACAAGCCAGCCGACGACACGCCCGAAATGCGTTACCTGCACGAGCGCCGCAAGGCACTGGGCGGCTACCTGCCGCACCGCCGCGTCAAGGCTGACGAGCAGTTCACCGTGCCCGCGCTGGAAACCTTCAAGTCGGTCATCGAGCCGACCGCAGAAGGCCGCGAGATCTCCACCACCCAAGCCTATGTGCGTTTCCTGACCACGCTGCTGCGTGACCAGGCGATTGGCCCGCGCGTGGTGCCGATACTGGTGGACGAAGCCCGCACCTTTGGCATGGAAGGCCTTTTCCGCCAGATCGGAATTTACAACCCCGATGGCCAGCAATACACCCCGGTTGATAAAGACCAGGTGATGTACTACAAGGAAGACAAAAAAGGCCAAATTCTGCAAGAGGGCATCAACGAAGCCGGTGGCATGAGCAGCTGGATTGCAGCGGCTACCAGCTACAGCACCAACAACCGGATCATGATCCCGTTCTACGTGTACTACTCGATGTTCGGCTTCCAGCGCATTGGCGACCTGGCCTGGGCAGCCGGTGACATGCAGGCACGCGGCTTCTTGTTGGGTGGTACCTCGGGGCGCACCACGCTGAATGGCGAAGGCCTGCAGCACGAAGACGGCCACAGCCACATCATGGCGGGCACGATTCCGAACTGCATCAGCTACGACCCAACCTATGCGCATGAGGTCGGCGTAATCCTCCACCATGGCCTTAAACGCATGGTGGAGAAGCAGGACAACGTGTATTACTACATCACCCTGCTGAACGAGAACTACGCCATGCCAGGCCTCACCGCCGGCACCGAAGAGCAGATCATCAAGGGCATGTACCTGTGCAAGGAAGGCGCCAAGCTCACGCCGCGCGTGCAGTTGCTGGGATCGGGCACCATCCTGCGTGAGTCGATTGCAGCGCAGGAGCTGCTGGAAAAAGACTGGGGCATTGCGGCCAACGTCTGGAGCTGCCCAAGCTTCAACGAGCTGACCCGTGACGGCCAGGATTGCGAACGCTACAACCTGTTGCACCCCACCGATGCGCCGCGCGTGTCCTTTGTGGCCCAGCAGCTGGAAAAGCACACCGGCCCGGTGGTGGCGTCTACCGACTACATGAAGAACTATGCCGAGCAGATTCGCCCGTTCATCCCCAAGGGCCGCACCTACAAAGTGCTGGGCACCGACGGCTTTGGCCGCAGCGACTTCCGCAGCAAATTGCGTGAGCACTTTGAAGTGAACCGCCATTTCATCGTGGTGGCTGCACTCAAGGCGCTGAGCGAAGAGGGCACGGTACCGGTTGCCAAGGTGCTTGAAGCCATTAAAAAGTACGACATCAAGGTCGACAAAATCAACCCGCTGTACGCATAAAAAAACGGAGACAAAAACATGGCATTGCTGGAAATACTCGTCCCCGATATTGGGGACTTTGATGAAGTGACCGTGATCGAGCTGATGGTCAAGCCGGGCGACACCGTCAAGACGGACCAGTCCCTCATCACCGTTGAATCTGACAAGGCATCGATGGAAATCCCGTCGAGCCACGCGGGTGTGGTGAAAGACATCAAGGTCAAGATGGGCGACAAGGTCAAGCAGGGCTCCCTGGTGGTGATGTTGGAGGTGGCCGGTGCCGCCGCCGCAGCGCCAGCACCCGCAGCGGCCCCTGCGGCTGCACCGTCGGAGACAAAAGCGGCCCCAGCCCCCGTGGCTATTGCTCAGGCAGCTACCAATGTTGTAGCGGCTGCTGCCGCTGGTCCGGTGGAGATCCGTGTGCCTGACATTGGCGACTTCAAGGACGTGGCCGTGATAGAGCTGCTGGTCAAGGTCGGCGACACGGTCAAGGCAGAGCAGTCGCTGATGACGGTGGAGTCGGACAAAGCTGCGATGGAAATCCCGTCCAGCGCGGCCGGTGTGGTGAAGGAATTGAAGGTCAAGCTGGGCGACAAGGTCAATATTGGCGACCTGATTGCGGTGCTGGAAGGTGCGGCAGGTGCAAGTGCGCCAGCCCAGCCTTCTGCGGCACCGGCCGTGGCTGCCGCGTCTGCTGTTGTGTCGGCTCCAGTGGCAAACGCTGTGGCGCCTGTCGCAGTGGCGGCTACTGTCCCGGCACATGTGCCTGGGACGCTTCAAGCCGGTCTGCCTCACGCATCCCCCTCCGTGCGCAAATTTGCACGCGAACTGGGCGTGCCGCTGGCCGAGGTCAAAGGCTCCGGCACCAAGGGCCGCATCACCGAAGTCGATGTGCAGGGCTTTACCAAGTCCGTCATGAGCGGTGCCATCCAGACGCTCGCCATCGCCGCGAAATCGGCCGCCGCCAAGCCCGCATCGGGCGGCGGGGATGGCGCTGGTCTGGGCCTGATCCCGTGGCCCAAGGTGGACTTCAGCAAGTTCGGCCCGACCGAGCGCAAGGAGATGAGCCGCATCAAGAAGATCAGCGGTGCCAACCTGCTGCGCAATGCCATCATGATTCCGGCGGTCACCAACCATGACGATGCCGATATCACAGACCTGGAGGCCTTCCGCGTCTCCACCAACCTAGAGACTGAAAAGAGCGCGAAATCAGGAAGCAACGCAGGCGTTGCGAAAGTCACCATGCTGGCCTTCCTGATCAAGGCCTGCGTGGCCACACTCAAGAAGTTTCCCGAGTTCAACAGCTCGCTCGATGGCGATGCGCTGATCTACAAGCAGTACTTCCACATCGGCTTTGCGGCAGACACGCCCAACGGCCTGATGGTGCCGGTGATTAAAGATGCCGACAAGAAAGGCATCTTCCAGATTTCGCAGGAGATGGGCGAGCTGGCCAAGAAGGCGCGTGACGGCAAGCTGAGCCCCGCCGAAATGTCAGGTGCCTGCTTCACCATCTCAAGCCTTGGCGGTATTGGCGGGCGGTATTTCACGCCCATCATCAACGCGCCCGAGGTTGCGATTCTGGGTGTGTGCAAATCCACCATGGAACCGGTCTGGGACGGCAAGGCTTTCCAGCCACGCCTGATGCTGCCTTTAAGCCTGACCTGGGACCACCGCGTGATCGATGGTGCGGCGGCTGCCCGCTTCAATGTGTACCTTGGCCAGATTCTGGGTGACTTCCGCCGCGTTCTTCTATGACGACTGTTGTCGTGGTAAAAAAAGCCGGGCAGGTTGCGATTGCTGCCGACACGCTGGTGACCTTTGGCGATACGCGCCTGGGTCATCGGTTTGAGGCCAACAGCAAGCTGTTCAAGATCGACACGCCCACGGGTCCGAGCTATGTGGGCATTGCGGGCACGGTGGCGCACTTCCCCGTGCTGCGCAAGGCCATGACCGCGTTGCCCAAAGACCAGTTGTTGCTGGGCAGCAAGGACGAGGTGTTTGACACCTTTACCCGCCTGCACCCGCTGCTGAAAGAAACCTTCTTTCTGCAAACCAAGGAAGACGACAACGACCCGTATGAGTCCAGCCAGTTCAGCGTGGTGATCGCCAACGCCACCGGTATTTATGGCCTGTACAGCTACCGCGAAATTTTCGAGTTCAACGAGTTCTGGGGCATTGGCTCGGGGCGCAGCTTTGCACTGGGTGCCATGTACGTGGCCTGGGACAAAGGCAAAACCGCGCGCGAGATTGCCACCATCGGCGTGAACGCGGGCTGCGAGTTCGACAAGAACTCCGGCGGCCCGATCGAAGTGTTCACCCTCAAATTGAAGAAGTAAAACAGATTCTGGAGATAGACAACATGGCAACGCTTGAAATCAAGGTTCCCGATATTGGTGATTTCGCTGAAGTCACCGTCATAGAGTTGATGGTCAAACCCGGCGACATGGTCAAGGCTGACCAAAGCCTTATCACCGTCGAAAGCGACAAGGCCTCGATGGAGATCCCGTCCAGCCACGGCGGCGTGGTGAAAGAGATCAAGGTCAAGGTGGGCGACAAGGTGGCTGAAGGCTCGCTGGTGCTCTTGCTGGAAGCAGCAGGGGCTGATGCC
>JANOAP010000322.1:0-2594 GCA_031411175.1 Rhodoferax sp.
CCAGAACCTGTGTGAGATCACCGTGTTGGCTGAAAAGGCCGGCATTCCGCGCTACATTTTTCTGGAGAGCATCAATGACTCGGTTCTGGGGTCCATGTACACCAAGTACAAAACGCCCATGCTGACCAATCTGACGTTTGACCAGGTCACCTTCACGCCCAAGCTGCTGCTGAAAGACATGGACCTCGGCATGGCGGCTGCCAAGTCGTATGGTGTTGCCATGCCAGCCGCTGCCGCCACGCGCGAATCGGTGTCGCGCATGGTCGGTCGGGGCTATGACGACATTGACTTTGCGGCGTTGTTGATCGAGACCGCCAAGGATGCGGGACTTGAACTCAAATCCGAGAACAAGAAGATGAGCGATGGCTTGGAAACCTGAAGCTATGGCCCGCACGTTGATCAAGGGCGCGACCCTCATCACGATGGACGCACTGGGCGACTTGCCCCAAGGCGATATTCTGGTTGCGGGCGATTACATCACCGACATCGCGCCCGTGATTCATGCGGATGATGCCCAGGTGGTGGACGCCACAGGCTGCATCATCATCCCTGGTCTGATCAATGCCCACATGCATACCTGGCAGACGGCCTTGCGCGGGCTGGCCTCCAACTGGACGCTGCTCGAATACTTCCAGAAGATGCATGCAGGCCTGGCCACCGTGTTCGAGCCTGAGGACCTGCATATCGCCACGCTGGTGGGTGCGCTTAACCAGATCAACTGCGGCACCACCACCCTGGTGGACTGGTGCCACAACAACCGCATGCCTGAGCACAACGACGCGGCCATCGCCGGCCTGCTGGAGTCCGGCATTCGGGCTGCGTTTTTTCATGGCACGCCCAAGCCGGACCCCAAGCCGGGCGAGACGCCATTTTGGGAAGTGCGGCACCCGCGCGCTGAGATCGAACGCCTGCTGAAGGCGCACCAGGGCAACGCGCTGCTGGGCATTCATGCGGCAGTGTTGGGGCCGCATTACGCAACGCTCGATGTCGCCCTGCATGACTTCGCTATGGCCAAAGACCTGGGCCTGATCGCTTCCATGCACCAGGGCGGCGGCCCGGCCCGCACGCCGGATGGCTGGGAAAAGCTGGAAGCCGCAGGCTTGCTGGGCAGTCAGATCAATATCGTGCACGGGCACGCCTTGAGCGATGCGCAGCTCAAACGCTTTTGTGATTTGGGCATGAGCTTTTCAGCAGCGGCAGAGAGCGAAATGTCGCAGGGCCATGGCCACCCCATCACGGGCCGCCTGCGCGCCTTGGGCAAAGCGCCCTCGCTCGGTGTGGACCTGGAAAGCGCCGTCAGCGGTGACATGCTCACGCAGGCGCGTCTGGCTTTGGGCATGCAACGCAGTCTGGACAACGTTGACTACCGGCAGGCGCACGGCAGCATTCCCCCCACATCGACCATCACCACGCGTGAAGCGCTGGCGTGGGTCACGGTGGAAGGCGCGCGCATGCTGGGCCAGCTTGATCGTATTGGCTCGTTGGCAGCAGGCAAGCAGGCCGACCTGGTGGTGATCCGTGCGAGCGACCTCAACATGCAGCCCGTGCACGATGCCGTCAGCAGTGTGGTGATGCAGACCAGCCTGGCCAATATCGACAGCGTGATGGTGGCCGGCCAGTGGAAGAAGCGGCATGGCCAACTGACGGGAGTGCGTCTGGCCCCGCATCTGGCCGCGTTGAAGGCATCGGGTGAAAAAATCGCCAGAGCCATATCACTATAAAAACAGTAGCTATAAAGCCAATGGATATGGGGATAATGGCCAAATAGCATTCATAACTTCGAGGAGACTTCAATGAAACGACTGCTCATGGCCACGATGGCCACCCTGTGCCTCTCAAGCGCTTTGGCCCAGGACTACCCCAGCAAGAACATCAAGATCATCGTGCCCTTCACCGCAGGCAGCGCCACCGACATCAGGGCGCGCATCGTGGGTGAAAAGCTCAGCGCCAGCATGGGCCAGCCCGTGGTGGTTGAAAACCGCCCCGGTGCGGGTGGCACGCTGGGCGCAAGCCAAGTGGCCAAAAGCGAGCCGGATGGCTACACCCTGCTGGTGGTGTCGGCGGGTCACGTGGTCAACCCGGTGCTTTACCCGGGGCTGACCTATGACACGCTGGGTGATTTCGCCGGTGTGACGCCGCTGGCGGCCTTGCCCAATGTGCTGGTGGTCGGCTCGGGGAGCCCTTTCAAGACCGTGGCCGATTTGATTGCCGCCGCCAAGGCCAAACCAGGTCAGCTCAACTACGCATCGGCGGGCGTGGGCAGTGCCACCCATGTGAATGCCGAGAAATTCCGCAGTGTGGCGGCCCTGCAGGTGACGCACATTCCGTTCAAGGGCACACCTGAGACCATTGTGGAGACCAGCGCGGGCCGGGTGGATTTCATGTTCACGCCCGTGCTGTCATCGGTGCCGTCCATCCGTGACAACCGCATGCGGGCCCTGGCCGTGAGCACAGCCAAACGGTCAGCGGCCCTGCCTGATGTGCCAACGGTGGCTGAAGCGGGCTTGCCGGGCTTTGTGTTTGACTTCTGGGTCGGTCTGCTGGCACCGGCCAAAACGCCCCGTGCCATCGTCAACAAGCTGAACCTGGAGGTG
>JANOAP010000323.1:0-1582 GCA_031411175.1 Rhodoferax sp.
AGCACAGGTGCCACGCCGTAGAGTACAAAGGTGATGACGGCACCCAGCACGGTTCCGTTGGTGTTGGTGGCTTCGGCCACCGCCATCATCAGTGCCACATAAAGCCAGCCAATAGGGATGATATACATGAGGATATGCTTATTACGAAAATGTCAGTTTGCCGAAGGCCCAGTCTGCGATACTAGGGTTATTACCAATAAACAAGATCGCGAGGAGACATCGTGAATCAGAATAACCCGGAATTTTGGGCCCAAACGGCCCAGCAATTTCAACAGACTTTGAGCGAGAGCTGGTCCAAGGCCATGCAATCATTCCAGGGTCTTGACTTGAGTGGCCTTGGCGTGCCCCTGCCAGCAGCGGGAGCCCCGCTGCCGCAAGTCAGCTTTTCTCCGGAAAAACTTCAGGAGCTGCAACAGCAGTACCTGAAAGATGCCATGGCGCTTTGGACCAACGGCCTGCAAGTCGCACCCATTGCGAATGACAAGCGGTTCGCAGCGGAGGCCTGGGGTGCCAACCCCATGTCGGCCCTGGCCGCGTCCACCTACCTGCTCAATGCCCGTACTCTGATGGGCCTGGCCGACGCCGTAGACGCGGACCCCAAGACCCGTTCGCGCATCCGTTTTGCCGTTGAGCAGTGGATGGCCGCTTCGGCACCCAGCAACTTCCTGGCGTTCAATGCCGACGCGCAAAAGAAAGCCATTGATACCAAGGGTGAGAGCATTGCCAAAGGCATGCAGAACCTGATGCACGACATCCGCCAGGGCCATGTGTCCATGACGGACGAGAGCCAGTTTGAAGTTGGCAAAAACGTTGCCACCACCGAAGGGGCCGTGGTCTTCGAGAACGAGCTTTTCCAGCTGATTGAATACAAGGCACTGACAGCCAAGGTGTACGAGAAGCCGTTCCTGCTGATCCCGCCGTGTATCAACAAGTTCTACATTCTTGACTTGCAGCCCGAGAACTCGCTGATCCGCTATGCGGTGGAGCAGGGCCATCGCACCTTTGTGGTGAGCTGGCGCAACCCCGACGCGTCGCTGGCCACCAAAACTTGGGACAACTACATCGAAGACGCCGCTATCAAGGCGATAGCGGTCACGCAAGACATCACCGGGGCCAAGACCATCAATGCCCTGGGTTTCTGCGTGGGCGGGACGATTTTGACCACCGCGATGGCGGTGCTGGCGGCACGGGGGCACAAGCCGGTGAGCAGCGCCACCTTGCTGACCACCTTGCTGGATTTCAGCGACACCGGCATTCTGGATTTGTTCATCGACGAAGCCTTCGTCAGCTACCGCGAAAAGGAAATGGGCAAGGGCGGCTTGATGAAAGGTGGCGATCTGGCCTCCACCTTCTCGTTCCTGCGCCCGAATGACCTCGTGTGGAACTACGTGGTGGGTAACTACCTGAAGGGTGAAACGCCGCCGCCGTTTGACCTGTTGTACTGGAACAGCGATTCCACCAACCTGCCGGGCCCGTTTTACGCCTGGTACCTGCGCAACACCTATCTGGAAAACAAATTGGTCAAGCCGGGCAAGGTAACGGTCTGCGGCGAAAAGATTGACTTTCGCAAGCTGGACTTGCC
>JANOAP010000324.1:0-2514 GCA_031411175.1 Rhodoferax sp.
GCAGCATCCGACTACGTGCAGACCCAATTTACCGCTTGCGTCTGCAGGGGCGTCCACAGATGATTCTCGCCGGAGTAAACCTCAAGGCCGCAGTTTTTGCAGCGCTGCTGCAGAGCAGGTCCGGTAAGATTAAAGATGCCAGCAAACCGCTTGCGGCAATCAACAGGCTGACGAAAAAAACCAGGCCCATGAGCAGCAGAACCGCCCTGAAAACCAGGCTGAAAATCCGGTGAATAACCATGCTCACAATAACTCTCCTTGTTCTGACTTGAATCGGACTTGAATCGGATTGAACCGCTAAACCTTTGCCCTTGCATGCAAAGGCAAATAAACGCTGACCGCCAGCCCCGGCGTGGCATTGCGCACCACCCGCCGCCCGCCGTGGGCCTGCGCCACCAGGCGGCACAAATAAAGACCCAGGCCGACGCCCCCCGTGGTTCGCTGACGCGCTGAATCGGTACGGAAAAAAGGCTCGGTCAGATGGGGCAACTGGGCCTCTGAGACACCAGGGCCGTGGTCTCGCACCGCCAGCTCCAGCTCGTCGCCTTGCTGCACCAGGCTGACTTCAATCGGCGGTACGGGCGATAGGGCTGATAGAGGTACTGCATCTGGCGCAACGAGGTTGACACTGTAGCGACGGGCGTTGTCCAGCAGGTTGCGCAACAGCAGCTTCATGCGCACGGGGTCCAGTTGTAAAGGCGGCAAACCGGGTGCGATGACCAACTGAACAGGTGCTTCGGGGGCGTCGCCCTGCCCGGCCCTGTGCTCATCAACCACCTCCTGCACCAACCGACCCAGGTCGGTCAGCTCCAGATTCAGCGCCGCATGGCGGCTGGACAGCCGTTCGCTTTCCAGCAGGTCAGAGATCAATCGCCCCATTTCAGCCAAGTCGCGCAGCAGGGCCTCGCGGGGCTCCAGCGTCTCGGGTGTTTCAGGCAAGAGTTCGGTGTTGAGCCGCGCGCGCGTCAGCGGGGACCGCAGCTCATGGCTGATGGCCAGCAGCAGGGCGCGCTTTGCGTCCAGCATCTGGTGAATGTCATGCCCCATGGTGTTGATTTGTCCCGCCAAATCGCCCAGCTCATCGTTGCGCCGCACGGGGATCGGCTTGGCAAAATCACCCCCGCCAAAACGCCGCGCACCTGCACCGATATCATCCAGCGGCTTGAGCAACCGGCGCACGTAAGCATAGGCAAACGCTGTCAGCAGCAGCAGCACCGCCAGCGTGATCCAGCCCACTGAGCCGGGGGCGCGGCGCCAGTCCATGTCACCAATGCCAAAGGCAATCTGATGGCCGTCTGCCGTGGTGCGCTGCAAGAGGCGGGCATTGGCGGGGTCGCGGCCATATTCACCACGTTGCCAGCGTTCATCATGCTTCTTGGGGTGCGAATCATAGTGAGTCACCGGCCCGTCGATCCGCACAGAAATGGGCAGCCGCGACACCAGCGCCTGCGCACGCGCGGGGTCGGGCGGTGAGCCCAGGTCAGCCGCAAGGCGGTCTACATAGTCCGTCAGCAGTGGGCGCACGGCATCACGCCAGCCCACCGAAAACGCCTTCTGCATGCCCCCCAGAAAGGCAACGCTCATGGCCAGCGCCAGCAGCAAAAACAGGGCCACCAGACGCCAGCGCAGCGAGTGCCTGAAACGATGGTGCCAGCGCTTGTGGCGCTTCATTCAATCCGCCCCACGGCCAGCGAATAGCCCGCGTTGCGCAGGGTCTTGATGCAGTCCAGCGGCTCCAGCTTTTTGCGCAGGCGGCTCACCACAATGTCGACCGCGCGGGTGTACAGATCGGCCTCATGGCCGCGCAGGCGGTTCAAAATATCGTCACGGTTGAAGACCTTGCCGGGTTCGCGCGCCAGCACCGCAAGCAGCTCGAACTCGGTGCCAGTCAGCTCGATGGCTTCACCCTGGCGCAGCACCACATGCGTGTCCAGATCAATCACCAGCCCGTCGAACACCAGCCTGGTTTTTTTCTCAAGGTCGGCGGAGGGTGCACGTCGCCTGCGGAGCACCGTTTGCAGCCGGGCGACCAGCTCGCGCGGCTCGAACGGCTTGGGCAGGTAGTCATCGGCACCCAGCTCCAGCCCCACCACCCGGTCCATCACGTCGCCCCGTGCCGTGAGCATGATGATGGGGATGTCGCCTATACCGCCCTCACTTTCACCCTCGCTTTTGCGAATGGCGCGGCACAGCTCAAAGCCATCCATCTCCGGCAGCATCACATCCAGGATGGCGGCGTCAAAATGCCCCGCCCGGAGCAGGGCCAGCCCACTGCTGGGCCGGCTGGCGCTCTCCAGCGTCATGTCAAACCGGCGGAAGTACGCGGCCAGCGGCGGTGCCAGTTGCAGGTCGTCATCGATCAGCAAAATATGGGGCATCCGGCATTGTCACATCAGCCGCGACCCCAGCCGTGGCGGCGCGTCATGAAGTCACGCACCTGCTGTTGCTGGGCCGGGTTCAGGTTGTCAAAGAAGTCAGCGGCGGCGGCAATCACCTCGGGGCTCTTGCTGCGCA
>JANOAP010000325.1:0-10636 GCA_031411175.1 Rhodoferax sp.
GGTGGACCGCTTCATGATGAAGGTACTGGTGGATTACCCCACCGATGAGGAAGAGTTTGTCATCGTGCAGCGGGTCACTGGCCCCGCCGTGGCCGTGAGCGCCGTGGCCACCACCGAGCAACTGGCCGCCCTGCAAAGCGAGTGCCGCCGAGTGTATGTAGACCCAAGCCTGATTCAGTACGCGGTGCGCCTGGTGTCGGCCACCCGCACGCCTGACAAACATGGCTTGAAGGAGCTGTCACGTTTCATCACGTTCGGTGCCAGCCCGCGCGCCACCATCAACCTGGCCGAGGGTGCCCGTGCGCTGGCCATGCTGCGCGGACGCGCCTATGCGCTGCCCGAAGACATGACCGACCTGGTTCCCGATGTGCTGCGCCACCGGCTGGTGCTGTCGTACGAAGCCTTGTCTGAAGGGCTGACGGCTGACGCCATCACCGCCAAAATCATGGCCAAAGTGCCTGCTCCGGCGAAACCCCTCGAACACGAAAAACTGGCAGCCTGAACTCCGGATAAAAGCCATGTTCGGTCTGTTTAAAGCCAGGAAAACCGGGGTACCGCAGCCTCCTGTCGTGGACACAGCGGCGGCCACGTCGCAAGGTGCAGAGCACATCCTTCGCCGCCTCGAATGGACCGTGATCCGCCGCCTGGACGGCTTGCTGCAGGGTGACTACCGCACGCTGCTGCGTGGCGCTGGCATTGACCTGGCCGACCTGCGCGAATACCAGGCCCATGACGATGTACGCCACATTGACTGGAACGTTACCGCCCGTCTGCAAATCCCGCATGTTCGGGTGTTTACCGAGGACCGCGAAATGACGGCCTGGTTTCTGCTGGACCTGAGCCCGTCGGTCGATTTTGGCTCGGGCGAGCAGCGCAAGCACAACGTGTCTGCGGGCTTTGTGGCTGTGCTGGCCCGGCTGCTGACGCGCCATGGCAACCGCGTGGGGGCGCTGCTGTACGGCGCGGGGGTGGACACCGTGATTCCCGCAGGCAGCGGCCGCCGCCACGTCTTGCAAGTGATGCACGCCATGCAAAAGCGCCCCAAGCATGCGCAGGTCGGAACCACCCGGCTGGACGAATTGCTGAAATCAGCCGCCAACCTGGTGCGCCGCCGCTCCACAATTTTTGTGGTGTCTGACTTCATCAGCGAGCCCGGCTGGGAAAAGCCGCTGGGCCTGCTGGCACAAAAGCATGAGGTGGTGGCCGTGCGGCTGACCGATCCGCTGGAACTCAACATGCCTGATCTGGGTCTGATCACCATGCGTGATTCTGAAAGCGGCGAACAACTTCTGGTGGACACATCCAACCCCAAATTTCGCCAGCGCTTCAACCAAATCGCATCGCAGCGCGAGACCGAGCTGCGCCAGACTCTGGCACGCGCCGGGGTGGACACGCTGGAGTTGTCTACCGACGACGACCTGGTGGAAGCCGTTTTGCGATTCACCGACATGCGCAAGCGCCGCAGCCGGATTGGCGCGGGTGCCAAGCTGCCCGCGCACCTGAAATTGGTTGCCTGACGCCGCAGCGCGAACGGTGAGGAGAAACTGTGAGGAGACATAGACAATGAACCTTCCCGAATGGCTCGCAGCGCTGTTGCCCAAGACCGCGCCCATGACCTTCATGTGGCCGCAGTTGTTGTGGCTGATGCTGCTGGTTCCCGTGCTGGTGGCAGTCTATGTCTGGTTGCTGGGGCGCAAGAAAAAAATCGCGTTGCGTTACGCCAGCCTGTCCATCGTGCGTGAGGCCATGGGCACCGGCCCCGGCATGCGCCGGCATGTTCCGCCCCTTCTTTTCTTGCTGGCGATTGCGATGATGCTGCTGGCCGCATCGCGCCCGTTTGCCGTAGTCACCCTGCCCATGCAGCAGGAAACCATCATGCTGGCCATGGATGTGTCCGGCAGCATGCGGGCCACCGACGTGCAACCCAGCCGCATCGTGGCCGCGCAGAATGCTGCCAAGGCATTTTTAACCGAACTGCCGCGTGACGTGAAGGTGGGCATTGTGGCGTTTGCCGGGTCGGCCCAGGTGGCGCAGATTCCCACTTTGAACCGCGAAGACCTCGTCTCCGCCATCGACCGCTTTCAGTTGCAGCGCGGCACTGCGATTGGCAATGGCATCGTGCTGTCACTGGCCACCTTGTTCCCCGATGCGGGCATTGACCTGAGCGCCATGGCCTATGGTCGTGACCGCCAGCGCGGTGTGTCGATTGACCAGCCCAAGAAAGACGAGAAAAAGCCTTTTGTGCCGGTAGCCCCCGGCTCCTATACATCAGCCGCTATCATTTTGCTGACAGATGGCCAGCGCACCACCGGTGTGGATTCGCTGGAAGCGGCCAAGCTGGCGTCTGACCGCGGTGTGAAGGTCTATACCGTGGGCATAGGAACCGTGAATGGCGAAACTATCGGCTTTGAAGGCTGGTCCATGCGCGTCAAGCTGGACGAAGAAACCCTCAAGGCCATTGCTAACAAGACGCAGGCCGACTACTTTTATGCAGGTACGGCGGCTGATCTGAAAAAGGTTTATGAAACCCTGAGTTCGCGTTTGACGGTGGAGAAAAAGGAAACCGAGATTTCGGGGCTGCTGGCGCTGGCCGCCGCAGCGCTCGCGATAGCGTCGGCGACGCTGTCGCTGCTTTGGTTTAACCGGATTTTGTGAGAAACGAGCGCGCGCCTGCGCAGCGGCCGCGTTCCACCACAAATTCAGACAAGCCTGTTGAACTCAGCCCGGTACAGAGTCGATCCATCTTGGTCCACACCGGCAGATTGCAGGTAAATCGGAATCCGCTGGCCCGACGGGTCATGCCGAAGACGTTGGATGCCATCAAAAACTGCCTCCTCCCCTGCCGCAACAAATACCAAGGTGAATTGCTCAACCTGACCATCCAAGCGGTGTTGCTCGATATCTCGTAGTTTGACTTCCAAAGAGCCCGTCGGAGTGGGCTGCATGAAACGCTGGCCCACATACTGCTGCCACGCGCTGTGTCCTGAACTGGCCTCCAGATCAGGAAAACGCTGAAGTCGACGCATCGAAAGACCAGCGCTCGACTGCACCACGTCTGCTTGCACAGAACTTACCATGCCTGCTGCCACGGTGGAGCAGCCACCCAAAACGAAATCACGCTTCTTCATAACAAGTCTCCTTAGTGGGTGACAAGGCACCCGCAGTTTGCCGCCACACCATGAACTGGTGCAGCCCTTGTTGCAGACCAACAGGCTGGAACCCCAACCTGTCATAAAGCCGCCGGGCCGGATTTCCTTGCTCGACATGAATCGTCAGCGCCTTGTTGGCCTGTGACGATTCATCTATCAGCCTTGCCAGGCAGATGCCACCTATGCCGTGGTTACACCACTCGGGCAATATCGCAATATCCAGAACATGAATCTCCTCCACCCTCCGGTCAACCCAGAGCCGACCCACTGCGTGGGTAAGGCCTTGCGACGTGACTTCAATGACCGAATGCTCGGAATTCGGCCAATGCTGCCGGTAATGCGTGGCCTGCGCATTCAATTGCATCCGCACGAATTTGTCGCAAGTGGCGCTGTCCCAATCGGTCATCGCAAGTTCTGCAGCGCGGGTTGACGCGTAAACCCGCAATAGCAGATCGTCATCAGCTGACAAGGCCTCACGCCAAATGACACTTGGTTGCGCCATCGCGGTAGGTCTCAACTACGGGGCGGAAATACGCCCTGCAGCGCAATGCAAAACATCATGCCCAGATAGGGTTGACGGTTTTCATGCGGCTGGGTGCCACCTGTGCTCAGAAGGGCATCAGGGGCCATGGCTGCCGTCGCAGCGGGAATGCGATAGGCAGAGGCACCATTTCCGGTGGGTGCGGGCATGTTGCCTGTCGGGCTGCCTGCCGACGATGACGCTGTTGATATCAATCGATGAGTGTGCGCGGGAAGCTCGGATATCTGCAAAGTGACTTTTGCCGTACCACCAGTCTCACCAACCTGTCGCACGGAAAGACCCGGCCCCTGACCCGTGCCGATAGCGAATGCGCCCTGCAGGTTCGGCAACGCAAAGTTGCTGCGCCCGTCACCCCCGTATTGGGTGCCCAAGAGCGAAAACAAGGCCGTGTTCTGGGATATGGGAAGGATTTGACCGTCGCAAGCGGCCCAACCGGTAGGGGCAAAGTTGCAGCCAAAAATGCGGATTTCGGCGACGAAAGGATCAGCCATGTTAATTTCCTCAGCTTTGGCTCGGGAAGATCCCGAACAAGGAGATGATGTAAGTTATACCTACGAAGGGGGCCATGTTCTCGTGCGGAACCGAACCACCCAGCGGGCTGATGGCCTGAGCCGCCATGGGAGTGGTGGAGCCCTGCACAAAGGTACCATACAGGTTGACGTTGTTGGCCGCCAGCACGCCGCCCACACCGGAAGCTCCGGTCGGCAAACTTCCGCTTGCCTTCAGCGCGTGTGAGTGCGTCGGCATTTGTGCCGATGTCAAGGTCACGGTCTCGCTGCCACTTAGTTCTCCAATGAATCGTTGCGAGATCCCCGGCCCCTGCCCTTGTTGCACGGGCACCCTCCCACGGAGATCCGGCAGAGCGAACGTCTGCTGACCATCACCGCCATAGGTGGTCCCAATCAGGTTAAACAGGGTCTCGTTTTCCGAAATAGCCCGCAAAGAGCCGTCGCAAAACGCCCAGCCATTGGGTGCGAAGTTACCTGCAAATATTCGAATTTCGCCTACGAAAGGTTGTGACATGAGCGGTCTCCTTGGTTTCGGCGATTAGTTCCGGGATGGAAAGATGCCCTGAAGCGCGATGCAAAAATTCAGCACGCTATAGGGTTGCATGTTGCTGTGCGCCTGCCCACCACCCGTATTTTCTACAGCCAGCGGACTCATCGTCGCATCGGCACTGCCACCGGGGCCATAGATTGCCATGCCACCCCGCGCGCGCGCCGCTGGCAATGCGCTGCCGGGCATGTTGCCATTGGAAAAGTCGGTCGACGTGTTGAGGTTATGCCGATGGGCGGGCATTTCCGCCAGCAAAAGCGCCACGGACTCTGCACCGCCCCGCTCGCCTTGCTGAGTCACGACATTGCCAAGCGATCCACGGTGCACAGGCGCGCGACCCCGCATGTCAGGCAGAGCAAAATTCGTTTGCCCGTTACCACCGTAGGTGGTGCCCAGCAGTGAGAAAAGTGCCTGGTTCTGGTTGATCGGCAATAGTTGCCCATTGCATAGCGCCCAGCCCCTGGGTGCGAAGCCGAAAGCCAGAATGCTGATTTGTGAGATATAGGGAGTTGCCATAAATCGTCCTTCCAGGTTATTGCGGGCGCTGCGACAGGGTTAAAAAAAGGTCAAAGAGGCTCTTGATTTGATCCAGATTAGCTGAAAACCGCTTCGTAGCAGGCACCTGAAGCGTCGGCACTCACCGGCACCAGGAAAATATCGAGCGCCTGCGAGTCGCTGTCATGTGCCACGCTGTATGTGCTCTGAGGTAACACGGGTGAAACAGGTCCTTTGAACAAGAGCGTAAACGGCTGGCGGCCCTGAAAGCCCGGCGTAGCCAATGGTTTGGCCTCAATCAATTCAGCCGACAACGAGCCTGTTTCTTCGCCGTGCAAAATGAAACGTTTGCCCTGCAAGGGAGCAAAGTGCTCCAGACTAAATTCACTCATTTACCAGTTCCGACATTTCCCGCACGGTTGCTGGTGCCCGGCTTACCGAAAACGCGCAAGACAGCCAGACCGGCAGCAGCAAGTAAAAGGGTACCTGGCTCGGGAACATCATTGGGTGGCGGGGGTGGGGGCGGCGTATCAAGCCTTGACAGGATATCAATGCGGAATTCAGCGTAATTGATGGAGTTGCCACCGGGCCGATCAACGAACAACAGATCGTCGAGATTGAAGACCAGGGTATCTAATGAAGAGTTGCTGTCTGAGTCAATGAGCGACACACCAACACCGCTTGAAACGCCACTGAATCCTGAAGTGCCATAGCCGTCGTAGGCGTAAACCTGGATACCAAGAAGGGTACTGCCCAAAATGCCGAGGCCACTCAATTCATAACGTGCATGGACACCACCGAGTCCCAGATAACCGGTTCCGCCGGCATCGTTGCCCTGAGCGGCCCGGATGCGAATCGAGTTACCACTGAGTGCAATCTGTTCGTCGGGAAGCATGAAGGTGCCAATGGCACCGCTACCAGATGTGTTGATTGGAGCGCCGTAGTTCACGGAGTCATTTTTCGTGAACGAAGTTGAATCACCGGTAATTCCCCCCGGCGCAATCAGGCTCACATTGATTGGCGCGACCAGGTCGGCCCATGCCGGAAGCGAGAACATCGCCGCAAGGCAAACCGCCGCAACACCGGGCAGTAGCGACCGGAATTTAGGCGCGCTATTTGCGTCACAGTTTCGACATTCCCGGGAGACCTGAACAAACCATGGTTTTATCGACATGTCATTTCCCAATGTGAGCAACAGTGATCCGTGAATTTACCAATAAAGGCAAATTAGGCGTTTTCGAACACCAAGCAAAAAACAAGCCAGAACCGAAAACCATATGGCAATCATGAAGTTGCATTTTTCGTGCCGTGCCAGTACACGACAATTGTAAAAACCTTCGACAGCGGGTTTACCCGTTGCCCGGCCTCCCGTGACAGGCAACCCCTAGCACCTTTTCAAGACCAACTATCGAGCCCGAGGTGCCCTCCAACCCCAGTAACAGAAGAATCGGCGCGCAGGCCTACACCGTGGGCGGCGAGACCATCGGTTTTGAAGGCTGGTCCATGCGCGTCAAGCTGGACGAAGAAACCCTCAAGGCGATTGCCAACAAGACGCAGGCCGACTACTTTTATGCGGGTACGGCGGCTGATCTGAAAAAGGTTTATGAAACCCTGAGCTCGCGTTTGACGGTGGAGAAAAAGGAAACCGAGATCTCGGGACTGCTGGCGCTTGCCGCCGCCGTGCTGGCCATTGCATCGGCGACGCTGTCGCTGCTGTGGTTTAACCGGATTTTGTGAGACGCTTGCCATGGCGATGACTGCTCTTAAGTAGTCTGAACATAGGCCTATTTGAAATTACTCAATGGATTGAGTAAAATTAGTCAATCCATTGAGTAATTTATGACTCTTGAAATTCGACGCAATACCCTGGCCAGTTTTACTGCCCGTCTGCAAGAGCCTCGCCGCTTTCTGCAAGTGGTAGCAGGCCCACGTCAAGTGGGCAAAACCACACTGGTTCGCCAGGCCCTGTCCGCGCTTGCGCAGCACCCAGGAAAAGCCATTGCCCAGCACAGTGTGAGTGCCGACAACCCCGGTCTGGTAGGCACAAGCTGGCTAAGCTCTCAATGGGAAACGGCCCGCGCGCTGGCCGAACAGGCCGGTGCCTGCATCCTGGTGCTCGATGAAGTTCAGAAACTGCCCGCCTGGACTGAGGAAGTCAAACGCTTGTGGGACGAGGACACTCGTTCAGGGCGCGACGTGAGAACTGTCGTGCTGGGCTCTGCGCCTTTGCTGATATCTCGTGGCTTGACCGAGAGTATGGCCGGCCGCTTCGAGATGACACGCCTGGGTCACTGGCGTTACAACGAAATGCGTGAGGCCTTTGGTTTCACGCTTGACCAGTTCATTTACTATGGTGGGTACCCCGGTGCAGCCACTCTCATTGGCGAACCGCAGCGTTGGGCTGCGTATGTGCGCGATGCCCTGATTGAAACCACCATCAGCAAAGACGTATTGTTAATGAGCCCGGTACAAAAACCGGCCCTGTTGCGCCGTGTGTTTGATTTGTCCTGCCGCTACAGCGGACAAGAGTTGAGCTATCAAAAAATGCTGGGGCAACTCAGTGACGCAGGCAATACAACCACACTCGCGCATTACCTGCACTTGCTTGAAGGTGCAGGCATGGTGTGCGGCTTGCAGAAATTTGCCGGGCAGGCTGTGCGGCAACGTGGGTCCAGCCCCAAGCTTCAGGTGTTCAACACGGCATTGATGGGGGCCATTGCAACAACCGAGGGCTTTGGTTTTGATCGCTTGCGTGCCACGCCCGAGCTATGGGGCCGCATTTCCGAGAGCGCCGTAGGTGCAGAGCTACTGGCGCGCCACCTGGAGCACAGCAGCACGCAGCCATTGATCCACTACTGGCGCGATGGCACCCGCGAAGTGGACTACGTTTTGCAACACCAGGGAGAGCTGTTTGCTTTTGAGGTCAAAAGCGGGGCGAGTCAGGGGAACGTCAAGGGGCTGGATGCGTTTTGCAAGCTGCATCCCAGTTGCCGTCCCCTGGTTCTTGGTACGGGTGGCTTGCCGCTGCAAGCCTGGTTTGAAAGCCGGTAGGTGTGCCGCCAACACATCAGCGCGGTGCCTGTAATGGCGCAGGCAGTGGTGCAGCTAGTGGCACAGGCAATGGCGCGTCACTACCCAGACTATTACTCCATGCCTGTACAGCAGCATGGTCAAGGAAGCAGTTGGCATCCACGTCTGCCAGAGCTTCTTGAGTCAATCGGCTGTGCTCTTCCTCATGACTAACCCAGTCCATCAGCACCTGCTTCATGATCCAGCCCCGGGAGCGCTCAAAACGTGCAGCCAACTGATCGACCTTGTCGGCCAGCGGCAGAGGTATGTGGGCTGTTAGAACTTTGGTCTCAGTCACTGTTGCCATAGTTTATTTATTTACGTTTGGTCAGTTTTAATCATCGTGATGAAATCTGATTCAGGCAACCACGCACCGCCTCAAGACCCACCTTGGCCTTGAACTCCGGCAGGTGCGTGTTGCGCTTCTCCATTTCACTCATGGCTTACCCGTTTCTTTGGACAGTGCCCCACTTAAACACCTGTCTCAAATTCGGGGGCCGCTTCACTTATGCTGCAAAGAAAACAAAGCACGGCACGGCACGGCACGGCACGGCACGGCAACAATGCTGTAAATTTATCGGACAGTAACAATAGCTGATTTAATCGAATTTTGTGGCCCCAACCTGAACCACGATTTTTTCCTGCGCAATGATGGCGCGAAACGTCTCCCTGGTGCTGGCCCAATCGACCACATCCACCTTGAAGGGCAAGTCAGATTCTGAAAAATCATCGCTCAAATCGGCAAGGACATTCACCGCCAGCGGCTCTTGGGTGATGACCGCCAGGTCCAGATCGGAATACGGCTTGGCTGTACCTTTAGCTCTTGACCCGAAGGCCCACACGTTAAAAGTCGACACCCGGCGTTGAAGAATGTGCAGCACCATTTGCAACTGATCAGGGCGCAGGTCAAGCACAGGTTCAGGCAACGCGCTTCTCCAAAATCTGTAGCAACGCACGGGCATCAGCCACAAAGCCCACCGTGTCTCGATAGACCTGCTGCGCCTTTTCATGGTCATAGGTATGGGCGGTGATGCTGCGCATTTTTCGGTACCTGAACCAGGCTTGCACATCGGTCACCAGCCCTTTCTCACCCGCTGTGCGCAACAAATCACGAAAATTCCCTTCGTCCACCTCGCTGGGACTGGCTGATTCCAGTTCGATCACTCGTTTGATCATCTTGACGCTGATCTCGTACACAAACTCGAAGTTTTTGACCACACCGGAGATCAGCGTATTTTGAATCTTGGCGTTTTGTTGATTGAACCAGTGGTCGTCGCTAACCACCTCTAGCCCATCGTCCAGAGAGACGATGGCATCGCGCAGCGCACTCAGATCGAGCCGGGTGTTCATGTGCCCAGCGCCTGCTCAAAATCCGCCAGCAAATCCGCTGTATCTTCCAGCCCCACGGAAAGGCGGATCAGACCGTCGGCAATCCGCATGGCCGCCCGCACCTGGGCACCGGCCTCCCAGAAGATGGTGGGGGCCACGGGAATGATCAGCGTGCGGGTGTCGCCCAGGCCAGTGGCCACCACAGGCAGCTTCAGGCGGTTGATAAAGGCCAGGGCCGCAGCCTCGTCGCCCAGTTCAAACGACAGCAACCACGAGCCCGCACTGAAATGTGTTTTGGCCAATGCATGTTGCGGGTGCGATTCCAGCATGGGGTAATACACGCGGTTCACCGCCGGATGGGCTTCCAGAAACCGCGCCAGTTGCAAGGCGCTGGCGCTGGTTTGTGCCACACGCAAGGCCAGTGTTTCAGCCCCCACACTGATCTGGTGCGCGTGTTCGCTGGAGAGTGTGCCGCCCATGTCGCGCAGGCCTTTTTTTGCGGATTTGCTGCAGGCCCCACTGGCGCGGATCGCCCTTGCGGTAGTTGGCAAAAATGTTGGGGTAGGCCTCCCAGTTGAACAACCCTGTGTCGGTGACCGCGCCACCCAGTGCAGACCCGTGGCCCGCAATGGTTTTGGTGAGTGAATTGATCACCAGGCTGGCCCCCACCGTGCTGGGGCGAAACAGCAAAGGCGAAGTGATGGTGTTGTCCACCACGTAGACCAGGCCTTTGTCCACGCACAGTTTGCCGATGGGCGCGAGGTCGGGAATTTGCGTGCCGGGGTTGGCAATGGTTTCCACAAACACCATGCGCGTGTTGGGCTGGATGGCGGCGGCCACATGGCTGGCCTGGGTGGCATCGACCGTGGTGACGCTGATGCCCAGGTCGCGCAAAGTACCCAGCAGGCTGTTGGTATTGCCAAACACAAACTGGCTGCACACCAGGTGGTCCCCCGCCTTGAGCAGCGTCAGAAAAATGGCCGTGATAGCCGCCATA
>JANOAP010000326.1:0-7745 GCA_031411175.1 Rhodoferax sp.
GCCAAGGTACACCTCGCCAAACGCCAGCGGCGTGGCCGTGGCACCCAGGGCCTCGCCCAGGAACAACCACTCTTTGGAGCCCGGCATGCGCAGCTTCACGCCCTTGAGGTCAGCCGGTGTCTTGACGTTGCGTACCTCGCGCAGATTGACCTGGCGGGTACCCAGGTAGATGGTGGACAGCGGTGTGACTTCCATTTTTTCGACCACGGTCTTGAACAGCTCGGCACCGATGGGGCCATTGAATACCTTTTGCTGGTGATCCGGGTCGCGCACGATGTAGCCCGCGGTGAACACCGAGAACTCCGGCACCAGCTTGGCAATGTCAAAGGCGGAAATGCTGGAAAGCTCCAGATTGCCTCGGGCCATGGCAGCGGGCTCGGTACCCTGTTTGAACAATGACGCATTCAGGTTGATCTGCACGTCAAACTCGCCGGGCGCGCTTTTTTCAAGCGAGTCCTTGAAGACGGTCCACATCTTGGCATGCCAGTCGTCCGGCACCGCAGGTGTAGAAATGCGCAGCACGACCTTGCTCTGCGCCAGCGCAGGCAGGCCGATGGCACCGAGGGCAGCGGTGGCACCCAACAAGGTGCGGCGGGTCAACGCGGAAGGTGTAGCGGAAGTTGGCTTAGCGGATGGGTGATTCATGGTTTGTCTCCAGGGGTTGTTTAAATTCAAACAGTTGCCAATGCGGCACCTATCGCACGATAGCCGCTGCGCACGGCTTGGGCTTCGGTGTTTTCCAGGGGCATCAAGGGCAGGCGCACATTCAGCCAGGCATCGTCGCCCGTCTGCTCGGCCAGCATGGTTTTGTAAACGCTGACAAAGTTCATGTTGGGTTTGATGCTGAGCAGAGCCAGCAGGTCCAGCACCAGTTTTTCATCTGCCGGCGACACCTGGGTGGGCGCGGCCACGATGCGGCTCATCAGGCCCGGCGAGATATTGCCCAGGCCGTTGATGGAGCCCGAGCCCCCCACCCGCATCACCGCGCCGACGTATTGCTCGGCACCCACCAGAATCGACAGCGCCGGGAAAGCCCTGGCCAAAGCCAGGCCGTGGGCGAGGTCGCCACTGCTGTCCTTGGCACCAATTACTTGGCCAGGATGGCGCGCCACCAGGGTCTGGATGCTTTCATGACTGAACACCACACTGCTTAATGCCGGAATGTGGTACAGCAAGACCTTGAGTTTCGGGTCGGCAATGCCGCGCACCACGGCAGATACGGTTTCCACAATGCCGGTCTCTGGCGGATTGCGGAAATAAAACGGCGGCATGTAGAGCTGGCGGTGGCAGCCCAGCTTCGATGCGTGTCGCCCGATGTCGATGGCATCGCTAATGGCGCTGGCGCTGGTGGTGACCACGATCTGGTCGGCACGTACACCACCGGCCAGCAGGGCTTCGAGCAGGCCCTTGCGTTCTGCATTCGTAAAGGCCGGGCCTTCACCCGTGGTGCCGAACAAGGTGACACCGTTGCAGCCTTGGGCAATCATGTGTTTGCAATGCGCCAGCGCACGTGGCGTATCGAGTGCACCATCGGCAGTGACGGGCATCAAGACGGCGGGCCAGAGGCCATTCATATCGGGATTCAAAGGGATTCTCCTTGGGGGTTGGCGGGTTGGGTTGAAGGGGTCAGGTGCGCCATTCACCGCGCACCTGCTCCAGTGGGGCATTCATGACGCGGCTGCGGGCACTGTTGATGTGCTCGTCAAGCAACTCTGCCGCCCGCGCGGCATCGCGCTGGCGCAGTGCGGCAATGAAGTGAAGGTGTTCCTGCATGGCGGGGATCAGGCGGGTCGGCGTGATCACGCTGTGCTCCAGCTTGATCAGGCGCACCCGCAGGCTGTTCACGCGGTAGATTTCGCTGATGATCTCGTTGCCCAGTGCGTCAACCATGCGATCGTGCAGGCCCCAGTCAAGGGCCTGCGCGTCGTCCAGCAAGCGCGCATCAGCCTCATCACGGGTTGCCATGGCATTGGCCCGCTCCAGAATGCTGCGGTGGCTGGCTTCAATGGCTTCCATCTCTGAGTCAGTAGCGCAGTGCACAAAATTCAGCACAGCTTCGCGCTCAATCATGCTGCGCACTTGGAAGGCGTTGCGAATCAGCTTCAAATCCACATGCGCAATCTGCAGGCCGCGCTGGGGCACCGTCTTGATCAGGCCGCCGGCCTCCAGACGCGGAATCATCTCGCGTACAGCACCCAGGGGCATGTCCAGCAGTGTCATCAACTCGCGCTGCGATATGAACTGGCCGGGCAGAATGCCACCGCTGAGAATCTGCTGGGTGAAGCCCTGGTAGGCGCGCGCCCGCTGGCTGGCAGCATCCGGGTTGCTGGCTACCACGGTCAAACGCCGGGGCGCTACTTTTTTTATAGCTGGCTGAGCTGATTTCATAAGGGCACCACCCCTTTTTTGAGGATGATGTTGCCGTAGATCCGGGTTTCGCCGGTCGCCACCACAGCAAAGGCTGCCGCCGCACGCTCATAGAAGGCAAAGCGCTCCAGCGAGCCTGCTGCCGGGCTGCCGTGCCGGTGCAGCACGGCATTGAATTCCACCACCGCTTCGGGCACGGCCACAGCATCACCCACCACCTGCATGGTGAAAGCGGCCTGATCGACAAATGTGTCCAGCGGCAAGACGGACAACACGGCGTCAAGCGCTTGCGGGGCCGCAATGCCGGGCAGACGCACGAGCCGCCGCGCGTGGGTGGCCGACGGGAAGTTGCCATCGGCCAGCACGATTTCATCCCCATGCCCCATAGACGCCAGCACGTGCAGCAAATCTGGCGAGAGCAGCGGGGAGAGGCCTTTGAGCATGGTCAGAGCGGGTATCGAGTCCGGCGATTAAATGGGCGTCATCGTTGGATGACAACTAACATGTCAGTGATATTTAAGATGGTATTATAGGCCATGATTTTTCAACCCACCCAGCAGCAGCTTCGCCTGGGCGCTGGCGGTGCTGCGCTTGGCAATCTGTTCACAGCCATCAGTGACGACGCGGCCCACGCCGTGCTGGAAGTCGCGCTGGCCCAGGGTTGCAACACGTTTGACACCGCCCCGCACTATGGCAATGGCCTGAGCGAACACCGCTTTGGCCGCGCCCTGCGCCGCCTGCCGCGTGACAGCTTTGTGCTGTCCACCAAGGTCGGTCGCATCCTCGTTGCCGACCACCATGCGCCACGTGAGCAAAACAGCTATGTTGACGTGCTGCCCTATCGCCAGCACTGGGATTTTTCGGCGGCGGGTATGCGCCGCAGTGTGGAAGACAGCCTGCAGCGTCTGGGTCTGGCACGGCTGGACGTGGCCTTTATCCATGACTGCGATGCTGGCACCCACGGTGCGGCCTATCCGCAAGTGCTCAAGCAGGTGATGCTGGAAGCACTGCCCGAATTGCAGCGCATGAAGGGCGAAGGCCTCTTGCGTCACATTGGCCTGGGTGTCAATGACGTGCAGGTCTGCCTTGACGTGCTGGCGCAGGCCGACCTGGACTGCCTGCTGCTGGCGGGCCGCTACACCCTGATCGACCATTCGGCATTGGCAAAGTTGCTGCCACTGTGCGTGCAGCGTGGTGTGCGCATCGCCCTGGGCGGTGTCTTCAACTCGGGCATTCTGGCCACAGGCGTCAGGGCGGTGCGCGACCCCAACAGCATCCGCTTCAACTACGCCGCTGCACCACCCGCGTGGGTCACGCGTGTGGCCGCCGTGGAGGCGGTGTGCGACGAATTTGGTGTGCCGCTGCGCGCCGCCGCCATGCAGTTTCCTTTGGCGCACCCCGCCGTCGAGATCGTCATGGCCGGACCGCAAACGGTAGACCATTGGCAGGACGCCGTGGCCATGATGTCGCACCCGATTGCCGATGACTTCTGGGCAGCACTGCGCGCGCAGGGCCTGTTACCCGAAGCTGCGCCCACGCCTTCGCGCCTGGCACGACCCACTGCATGAGCACACCTGAAAGACTATGAGCATTGATGCCCACTTCCACTGCTGGCATCTCTCACGCGCCGACTACGGCTGGCTGACGCCTGCGCTAGCGCCCATTTACCGGGATGTGTCCGTGGCTGATTGGCAGGCGCAGTCTGCGCCATGGGGTGTGACGGGCGGCGTGCTGGTGCAGGCTGCGGCGACTGAAGCCGAAACGCACTTCCTGCTGGCGCAAGCCGACGCCAACCCCTGCGTTTTGGGCGTGGTGGGCTGGGTGGACTGGCTCGCACCCGACGTGGTCCAGCGTATTGGGCGGCTGGCACAGCACCCCAAGCTCAAGGGCCTTCGCCCGATGCTGCAGGACATTGCCGACCCACAGTGGATTCTTCAGCCCGCCCTGGCACCCGCGCTGCGCGCCATGTCGGACCATAGCCTGGTGTTTGATGCGCTGGTCAAGTCAGTTCACCTGCCGCACATTTTTGAGATCGCACAGCAACACCCCGGTTTGCGCATCGTCATCGACCATGCTGCCAAGCCCGACATTGCAGGCGGCGAATGGCAGCCTTGGGCCGATGGCATGGCACAACTTGCATCCAAAACCCAATGCATGTGCAAGCTGTCAGGCCTTTTGACCGAAGCCGGGCCGAACCCCGCACCCGGGGCAGTGACCCGCTGGGCAAACCACATCCTGGCGACGTTTGGCACGGAACGCGTGCTGTGGGGCAGCGACTGGCCGGTGCTGGAACTGGCGGGGAGTTACGCCCAGTGGTGGCATGAGTCGCAACAGATACTGAGCAGCCAGAGCCCGTCAGTGCGCGCCGCCATCCTGGGTGAAAACGCACGCCGCTTGTACAGCCTTTAATAGGCTTTGATCTGCATTGGCCGGTAGCCAGCCACACGCCAAAAACGAGTTGCTTCCAAAATAATAGCTGCCCAAGCACGTCCCATAAGGGCTGGAGCCCTATTTCACTCTCAAGCCCGCAGTGTCTGGCCAAAAAACGCCATCGTCCGCTCCCAGGCCAGTCTGGCGGCAGCCGCATCAAACCGGGGCGTTGTGTCGTTGTTGAAGCCATGCTGCGTACCGGCATACTGATGCGCGGTGTAGCGCGTGCCAGCCGCCTTCAAGGCCGTTTCATACGCGGGCCAGGCTGCGTTGATGCGCTCGTCCACGCCGGCGAAATGAATCAGCAGTGGTGCCTTGACCTTGCCAGCATCGGCAGCCGCCGGGTGGTTGCCGTAAAACGGCACAGCTGCCGCCAGATCCGGCAGGCGCACCGACAGGGTATGGGCCATGCCGCCGCCGTAGCAAAACCCTACCACCCCGATTTTCCCGGTGCAGTCAGGGCGGCTTTTAAGCAGGTTGGCGGCCGTCACAAAGTCTTCAAGCGTTTTGGTCTGGTCAAGTTTGGCGAACAGCTCACGCGCCTTGTCCTCGTCACCCGGATAGCCACCCAGCGGTGCGAGTGCATCGGGTGCAAAAGCCATGTAGCCATCCAGCGCCAAACGCCGCGCGATGTCTTCAATGTGGGGGTTCAGGCCCCGGTTTTCATGCACCACCAGCACGCCCGGCAGGCGCCCGCTGGCATTGGCTGGGCGGGCCAGATAGCCCTTCATGCTGCCAGAGCCGTATGGCGAGGCATATTCCAGCAGTTGGGTGGTGATGCGCTTGTCATCCTTGGGCACCACCTGCGCGAGGGCGAAGTTGGGGCTCAGCGCAGCCAGCAGGCCCACGGCTGTGAGGCCATTCACTGCATATTTCTGGGCGCGGTCCAAAAAGCCACGGCGATCAATCACGCCATGCACATAGGCGTCAAAAAGAATCAACAGTTCCTGGTCAAAGTCTTGTGCAGTCTTGCGTTGCATGGGGAGAGCTCCAAAAAAAAGAACAAAAAAAGTCAGGCTAGAAAATCTCAGAGCTTCCCCGAAATCAATAAGTTCCGGTCAATACGTCCCCGGATAAGCCCCGCCGTCCGCCAGCACGTTCTGGCCATTGATGTAAGCGCCGTGCTGGCTGCACAAGAATGCGCAGATGGCGCCGAACTCCTCGGGTGTGCCCAGGCGTTTGGCCGGAATAGCCTTTCGGCGCGCTTCCAGCACGGCCTCGTAATCCTGCCCGGTTTTGCTGGCCGTGGCCGCCGTCATGGTCCGTATGCGGTCCGTATCAAACACACCGGGCAGCAGGTTGTTGATGGTCACGCCCTGCGCAGCCAGTTTGCTGCGAGCCACCCCCGCCACAAAGCCGGTCAAGCCGCTGCGCGCCCCGTTGGACAGGCCCAGCACGTCAATCGGCGATTTGACCGAGCTGGACGTGATGTTGACGATACGACCAAACCCGCGTGAGGCCATGCCGTCCACCGTGGCCTTGATCAGCTCAATCGGGGTAAGCATGTTGGCATCCACCGCCTTGATCCAGGCATCCCGGTCCCAATCGCGGAAATCACCGGGTGGCGGGCCGCCTGCGTTGGTGACCACAATGTCGAAGTCCTTGCGAATGGCAAAGGCCGCAGCGCGTCCGTCCGTTGTCGTGATGTCAGCCGCCAGCCATTTCACCTGGGCACCCAAGGCAGCATGTTCAGCCGTCAGTTTTTTGGCGGATGCCTCCAGAACGGCCGCCCCCCGCGCCACGATCAGCACGTTCACGCCCTCCTGAACCAGCGCCTGGGCGCACCCCAGCCCCAAACCCTTGCTGGCGCCACATACCAGCGCCCATTTGCCCGCAATGCCTAAATCCATGACAAAGTTCCTTTAAAGTAAAGCTTCTGACATTCATAATACGCGGATGGGGAATTCATGAATTTACGCAACTTTTTCCTTGTCGCTGTGGTAGGGGTTTCGGTTGTGCTCGGCGCACAGGCCCAGGGCTTCAAGTTTTCCAACGAAGACAATGCCGACAAGGAAGCAGACGCCCAGCGCAAGGCGCAAGTGGATTCGATGCTGGCCACGCCCTGCCGCAACAAGATCAAGAACCAGAAAATCATGGTCTTGATTGGCGAGCAGCGCGAGGGGCGTGTGTATGCCAACCAGTCTTCCTATAACACCCACATCAACGCCATCAACGACCGCCTGCAGGCCCTCGGGCTGCGCACCTTCACCCAGGCGCAGATCAAGGCACAAGTTGCACAGGCAGAGATCGATGCCTACTTCAAGAACGACCCCGATGCGGCCATCAGTGCCTCGAAGCGGCTGGCCGCCCAGTACATACTGCGCGGTGTCATTGGGTCCAGCGCCTTCCGCAACGCCATCATCAATGTGAATCAGGTGAATATCTCGATGAACTTCACGCTGACCGGTGCCAACGGCAAGATGATTTCCCAGACATCGGCAAAAAATGAAAGCTATGCCGGTCAGGATGTCTCGGGCATGGCCCTGACCCTGATCAACGAAAGCGCCGAGGAAGTCGTCGCCAAACTCTATGCTGACTATTGCCAGCGATCGGGCGGCCAATAGTCCGGTACCCGCTTCAGGATCAGGCCCGGCCTGATCACCCCGAATTCAGTCAACCTTTTACCTAGGGAAAATCACCATGAAAACACCATCTGCAATGCTAAAGGGTGCCGCAATCAGTGCTGTTTTTGCGCTTGTGGCCATGGGTAGTCAGGTGCTGGCGCAACCCACTTTTGGTAACCCTTCGCCTACGGCGGGCTCGTCAACGTCTGACAAGGCCAACGCCGCTGCCGATGCGGCCGCCTACAAAGAGGTGGAGTACACCAACCGGAACAAGAAAGGCCCCGCACTGGTGGTGATTCCCGGGGAAATCAAGGCCAGCAGCGCGACCTTCACGCAAAAGTTCGGGCCCAACAACATTGCCGACTTTGGCGAGATCGAGTTGTC
>JANOAP010000327.1:0-11299 GCA_031411175.1 Rhodoferax sp.
TCACCACCTGGCATCCACCAGGTGGCCCCGGTGTACGGGTGGACTCCCATGTTTACACCAACTACTTTGTGCCACCGAATTACGACTCGATGATTGGAAAGATCATTGTGCATGGAGACACGCGGGATCAGGCGCTGGCGCGCATGCGCACGGCGCTTGGCGAGACCGTGATCGAAGGTATCAGCACCAATATTGCGTTGCATCGGGAGTTGATGGTGGACGCCAAATTCATGGCAGGCGGCACCAATATTCATTACCTTGAAGAGTGGCTTGAACATCACAAGCGATAGGGTGACCGCGCATGTTTGAACTGAGCCTGATTTGCCCGCAGGAGCGCGTGGAGATTTTGAGCGACGCGCTGGATGCGCTGGATGCACTGAGCGTCAGTGTGGAAGATGCCGACGCCCAAACTGATGCCGAGCAGGCGCTCTTTGGAGAGCCCGGCATGCCCCCGCCCAAGGCCGGCTGGCAGCGTTCGCGCGTGCTGGCGCTTTATGCGACCGAGGTTTTGGCGCAGGAAGCCGTCACCTTGCTGAAGTTGCAGGACTTTTTTGCCGATTGCCGGATCATGAGCGTGCACCCGGTGCCGGATCAGGACTGGGTCCGTCTGACCCAATCGCAATTCGCCCCGGTGGAAATTACGCCCGAGTTCTGGATTGTTCCCACCTGGCATGAGCCGCCTGCGCAGGCAAAAACCATCATCCGGCTGGATCCAGGCCTGGCTTTTGGCACGGGTACCCACCCGACCACCCGCATGTGTCTGCGCTGGATTGCACACCGTGGGGTCACCATGGCGAAGGGTGGGAAACCAGCGTGGGGTCGCGTGCTGGACTATGGCTGCGGCTCCGGCATTCTGGCCATTGGGGCTGCCAAATTTGGAGCCACTGCTGTGGATGCGGTGGACATTGACGATGCAGCGGTGGAGTCCACCGTGCTCAATGCCGATGCCAACAAAGTTGCCCTCAAGGCAGGGCTGCCAGACCAGGTGTGCGGGCAGTATCAGACCGTGCTGGCCAATATTCTGGCCACGCCGCTGAAGGTACTGGCACCGCTGCTTTGTGCCCGTGTGGCACCGGGTGGTTCGCTGGTGCTGGCCGGCATTCTGGAGCGGCAAGCCGATGAGTTGAAGGCCGCCTACTTGCCCTATGCCAAACTGGAAGTGAGCGATGCGCAAGACGGCTGGATATTGATGACCGCCCGGCTCTGACCTGGTGAGGGGCCACCGGTGGGTCGGGCCCTACAATCTGTGCGCCATGAGCTTGATCACACGTTGCCCTGCCTGCCAGACACTGTTCAAGGTGGTGCCTGATCAGCTTCGCATTTCCGGTGGTTGGGTGCGCTGTGGCATGTGCGATGAGATCTTTGACGCAGCATCTCACGCCCAACAGGAATCGTCGCCGCCTGTGCCGCTTGCCTCACAGGCCGCAGGTATGGCGACGATTGCGCCAGAGTCTGTACCGGACGCTCACGTCGCGTCCGGCGCGGATGATACGACGGCCCTGGTTGCATCGACCGGGGTTGACGTTGAGATGGAGATTGAGGCTACCGCCTCAGCCTCCATCACCGACGCCGACGCCGACGCCGACGCCGAATTGCCAGCTGCCAATGACGTCTCAGAGCCGAACGCAGATCATGAAATTCAGGCGGTAACGGGAGCCGTTGAAAGTCCGGTGGAGCACCTGGTCGAAGACAATGCCGAGGCAGGTGAACCGGTGCAAGAGCCCGACCCCGTCGTCTCATTCATGAAGGGCGCAAAAGGCCAGTCAGCCTGGCACCGGTCGTGGGTCCGTGCGACGCTCGCAGTGGCCTGCACTGGCTTGCTGCTCGGTTTGGGTCTGCAAGTGGTGCTCCATGAACGCAACTGGCTGGCGGCATCCATGCCTCAGGTCCGTCCGGCGCTGGTGGCAGTTTGTGCGTCGCTTGACTGCACAATTTCGCCCTTGCAGCAGATTGAATCTATCGTGATTGAGAGCTCGGCGTTTGCGCGCGTTCGCGGCGAGGTGTACCGGCTCAATTTTGCCGTCAAGAACACGTCCGGTATCGAATTGGCGACACCGGCGCTGGAGTTGACGCTGACTGACGCGCAGGATCAGGGCGTAATGCGCCGCGTTTTTACGCCAGTCGATCTGGCTGCGCCGTCCAATGTGCTGGCCCCCGAGTCCGACTGGACGGGTGCTGTCTCTGTGGCCGTTCTTCCCGTGGTGGGCAGCGTTGCGGAACGCATTGCGGGCTACCGTCTCCTGGTGTTCTATCCCTGATTTCAGGCCATAAAAAAGCCCGACGTCTTGCGACATCGGGCTTGAGGGGCGAACCGCCGAGCCGGTTTAGGGCTTGGAGGCCGTTGGAAACGGCCAGGCGGCCTGCGGGTTCAGAGTGGTCTGAGCCGCAGGGGCAGCGGGAGCAGGCGCTGCCTTGGCAGCGGGTGCTTTCGCGGCTTTCTTCGCAGCCGGCTTCTTGGCTGCTTTCTTGGCGGCTGGCTTTTTGGCAGCAGGTTTCTTGGCGGCAGCCTTCTTGGCAGGCGCTTTCTTGGCAGCAGCCTTTTTCGCAGGTGCTTTCTTGGCAGCGGCTTTCTTCGCCGGAGCCTTTTTAGCCACTACTTTTTTGGCAGGCGCTTTTTTGGCCGGAGCCTTTTTAGCTGCTGCTTTTTTGGCAGGCGCTTTTTTAGCAGCGGCCTTCTTTGCAGGTGCTGCCTTCTTTGCTGCTACTTTTTTAGCGGGTGCTGCCTTTTTTGCGGGTGCAGCTTTCTTAGCGGGAGCGGCCTTTTTTGCGGCCGGTTTTTTTGCAGTTGCCATTTAATTTCTCCTTGATCAATTTACAAAGAGCACTTCATGCGAGTTGGAGTGCATGAAGCGATTCATGGTGTTGGGCATGTTCCCAGCACCATGAACTCGGGTGCACAAACTGCTTTTGCCCTCTGTGGGGCAATCAGCAATCTGTGTAATTCTGTTGTTCATTTTTTCTCGACGATTCACGATCTGGCCATCAATCCCAGGAAAGAGCACCACCAGACTGGTACTCAATGACGCGGGTCTCGAAGAAGTTGCGTTCCTTCTTCAGGTCGATCATTTCACTCATCCACGGGAAAGGATTTTCTTCATTGGGGAAAAGCGCTTCAAGACCAATTTGCGTGGCGCGACGGTTGGCGATGTACCGCAAGTAGCCCTTGAACATGGATGCATTCATACCCAGCACGCCACGTGGCATGGTGTCTTCGGCATAGCGGTACTCAAGCTCCACCGCCTGCTCGAACAGGGCTTTGATCTCGGCTTTGAACTCGACCGTCCATAGCTGGGGGTTCTCGGCTTTGAGCTGATTGATCAGGTCAATGCCAAAGTTGCAATGCATGGACTCATCACGCAGGATGTACTGGTATTGTTCAGCCGCACCGGTCATCTTGTTCTGACGACCCAGCGCCAAAATTTGTGTGAAGCCTACATAAAAGAACAGGCCTTCCATCAAGCACGCAAAGACAATCAGCGATTTCAGCAGCGTCTGGTCAGTCTCTGGCGTGCCGGTATGGAAATTCGGATCCATGATCGCGCCAATGAAGGGGAGCAGGAATTCGTCCTTGTCACGAATCGACTTGACTTCGTTGTAGGCGTTGAAAATCTCGCTTTCGTCCAGCCCCAGCGACTCCACAATGTACTGGTAGGCGTGGGTGTGAATGGCCTCTTCAAAAGCCTGGCGCAACAAAAACTGACGGCACTCGGGTGCCGTGATGTGGCGGTAGGTCCCCAGCACAATGTTGTTGGCGGCCAGCGAATCTGCGGTCACGAAAAAACCGAGGTTGCGCTTGACAATGCGGCGCTCGTCTTCGGTGAGACCATTGGGGTCTTTCCACAACGCGATGTCGCGCGTCATGTTGACCTCTTGCGGCATCCAGTGATTGGCGCAACTGGACAGATATTTCTCCCAGGCCCATTTGTACTTGAAGGGAACGAGTTGGTTGACGTCGGTCTTGCCGTTGATGATCCGCTTGTCAGCTGCATTCACACGGCGAGGTGAAGCCGGTTTGACGATCAGGGATGACATAGCCGCAGCGGGTGCCACAGCATGAACCGGAAGCATCACTGGAACGACTGCACCGTCATCAAGTGTGCGCAAAGCGGGGATATTTGGAGGTGGCTCTGACATACGGCTGCTGGATGAGCCGTGTGCGACAGGCGGTTGCGATGTGGGCTTGACTTCTTCGTCCCAGGTCAACATAAATAATTCCAATCAGCGGATTATGAGAGCAGCGAAATGAAATGAAAAGTATTCATTCATATCGCTGTCATATTGTGTTGTTCAATAGCATCGCATCTATGCGCGTTTCAATGACGCAGTGCAATTTTTCGACAACATCAGGGTCACTGGCAAGACTCGCAGGTGGGGTCATCAACACCGCAGAACTTGATGTCGGTCGCTGCGTTGGTTGCCATCTGCATTTGCTCCCGGGCAGCAGCGGCTGCAGCATCCAGTGCACTCATGCCGCGCCCACCTTGTGGCTCGCCATGGCCTGAAGAAACCGCATTCATGCGCCCTGCGGAGACCGTAGATTTTTCGGCATGGGTGGCCGACATGGTGCGAAGGTAATAGGTGGTTTTCAGTCCGCGAATCCATGCCAGCTTGTAGGTGTCGTCAAGCTTCTTGCCGGACGCCCCTGCCATATAGATGTTGAGTGACTGGGCCTGGTCGATCCACTTCTGGCGCCGCGCAGCAGCCTCCACCAGCCAGCGGGTTTCTACTTCAAATGCGGTGGCGTACAGTGCCTTGATTTCGGCGGGTACGCGGTCGATGGGTGCCAGTGAACCGTCGAAGTGCTTCAGGTCCATAACCATCACGTCATCCCAAAGGCCCAGGCGCTTGAGGTCTCGCACCAGGTAGCCATTGATGATCGTGAATTCGCCCGACAAATTGGATTTGACCGACAGGTTGCCAAAGCAGGGCTCGATGGACGCGTCCACGCCAATGATGTTGGAAATGGTGGCCGTCGGTGCAATGGCCACGCAATTGGAATTGCGCATGCCGTCTTGCGCAATTTTCTTGCGCAAGGCGTCCCAGTCCAGGGTGGACGAACGGTCCACTTCCACATAACCACCGCGTGCGCGCTCCAGCATGTCCAGCGTGTCGATTGGCAAAATTCCCTGGTCCCACAGCGAACCCTTGTAGCTGGAGTATTGGCCGCGCTCGCAAGCCAGTTCGGTGGATGCCTGGTACGCGTAGTAGCAAATAGCTTCCATCGACTGGTCGGCAAACGCCACTGCGGCATCACTGGCGTACGGAATGCGCAACTCGTACAGGCTGTCCTGAAAGGCCATGACACCCAAGCCCACTGGGCGATGGCGCAAGTTGGAGTCACGCGCTTTTTTAACGGCGTAGTAATTGATGTCAATCACGTTGTCCAGCATGCGCATGGCGGTGGTGATGGTCTTTTGCAGCTTGAGGTGGTCCAGAACTTTGCTGCTTTTATCAGCGCCGTCTTTCAGGTGCTGAAGCAAATTGACTGAGCCAAGGTTGCACACGGCGGTTTCTGTGTCACTGGTGTTGAGCGTGATCTCGGTGCACAGGTTGCTTGAGTGCACCACGCCCGCATGTTGCTGCGGTGAGCGCACATTGCAGGCATCCTTGAACGTGATCCAGGGATGGCCAGTCTCGAACAACATGGTGAGCATCTTGCGCCACAGGTCTGCTGCTTGCAGCAAGCGGGCAGGTTTGATTTCGCCACGCGCTGCTTTTTCTTCATAGGCGACATAAGCCTTCTCGAAATCGGCACCGAACTTGTCGTGCAGGTCGGGCACGTTGTTGGGCGAGAACAGCGTCCAGGTGCCTTTCTCCATGACGCGGCGCATGAACAGGTCAGGAATCCAGTTGGCGGTGTTCATGTCGTGGGTGCGGCGGCGGTCATCACCCGTGTTTTTGCGCAGCTCCAGAAATTCCTCGATATCAAGGTGCCAGGTTTCAAGGTAAGTGCAGACGGCACCCTTGCGCTTGCCACCCTGGTTGACCGCCACGGCGGTGTCGTTCACCACCTTGAGGAACGGCACCACACCTTGCGACTCGCCATTGGTGCCCTTGATGTGGCTGCCCAAGGCCCGCACGCGCGTCCAGTCGTTGCCCAGGCCGCCCGCAAATTTGGACAGCAGTGCGTTTTCCTTGATGGATTCGTAAATGCCGTCCAGATCGTCGGGCACGGTGGTGAGGTAGCAGCTGGAGAGTTGTGAGCGCAGCGTGCCGCTGTTGAACAGCGTGGGCGTGCTGGACATGAAGTCAAAGCTCGACAGCACTTCATAGAATTCGATGGCACGGTCTTCACGGTCAATCTCATTGAGCGACAGGCCCATGGCCACTCGCATGAAGAAGGCCTGTGGCAATTCAATGCGCGACTTGCCCACATGCAGGAAGTAGCGGTCATACAGGGTCTGCAAACCGAGATAGTCAAACTTCAGGTCACGGTCGGCCTTAAGCGCAGCACCCAGACGCTGGAGGTCAAACTGGAGCAATTTTTCATCGAGCAGTTCGTTTTGAACGCCTTTTTTGATGAATTGCGGGAAGTAGTCCACATAAGCCTCGCCCATCTCGGCCTGGGCCACGTCTTTGCCCAGCACTTCCTTGGCAATGGTGTGAAACAGCAGGCGCGCGGTGGCGTAGGTGTAGTCGGGGTCTTTTTCGATGAGGGTGCGTGCAGCCAGTACAGAGGCTTTGTAGACCTCGTCCATCGGAACGCCATCGTAAAGGTTGCGCATGGTCTCAGCCATGATGGGGTCAGGCTTGATGTCAGCACCCAGGCCCGCACAGGCGGAATCAATCAGGCCTTTGAGCCGGTCCAGGTCAAGCACGATGCGCCGGCCGTTGTCCAGTGCATGCAATTGCGGCGCCTTGGGGGCTTCTTCGGTGACCTTTCGGGCGCGCTCCTGTGTACGCTTTTCGCGGTAGAGAACATAGGCACGCGCAATTTCATGATGGCCGCCGCGCATCAGGCCCAGTTCAACCTGGTCTTGCACGTCTTCAATGTGAAACGTACCGCCACCGGGGCGTGAACGAACCAGCGCACGGATCACGGCCTGCGTCAGGCCATCGACCATTTCACGAACGCTGGCCGACGCTGCCCCCTGGGTACCATGAACGGCCAAAAACGCCTTCATCATGGCCACTGCAACCTTGTTGGGCTCAAACGAGACAACCGCACCGTTGCGCCGGATGATCTGGTAATGGGCCAGTGGATTCGTCGCCGCATCCTGTGATGCCCCTGAACCCTGGTGGGCGAGTCCACTGGTATGTAGCACGGTTGGCGTATCTGAAGCAATCTGCATTATTTCCTCGTCTTTGACTAAGTTTTTATGGGTTGTATCGAGCGCTTATTGGGTGTTGTGACCGACGTTTCAGCCGTTTTCGCAATGCAGTCACTTGCAACACCACACACTATATATGGGGTGTGATTTGAACACAAGCCACTACCGGTAGTGTTCCCGCGGGAGTGGAATTTTTTTTAAATCGAAGTCCCGATTCAAGAAAGCGAGAAGGCATGAGGGTTGGCAGGCTATTTCATTTGCCAAACCGCATGCACCCTTCAAGGTGGGTCAACAGGCACCATTTGACAAGGCTCTGCCACGGTCTGGACCTGTGGCGACTTGAGGCAGATCAGCGGGCGATGGGACCCACTGCCACACAGTCTCCGGGAAAGTACTGAGTCGCCCACCCCAGGTCGCGTTGCAAAAGCAGCCAATCGAACGCCGATCCGGGGTCCGCCTTTCGACCTGGCGCAATATGTTCATGTCCTGCAATATGGCGAACCGGATACTGCTGGGCAATGACCGCGCACAGGCTTGACAGGGTGTCGTACTGGGCCGATTCAAATTCACCGCCTTCAATGCCTTCAAGTTCAATGCCTATCGAGTCGTCGTTGCAATTGCTGCGGCCCCGGTAACTGGAGTTGCCGGCATGCCAGGCCCGGTCATTGCAACTGACAAACTGCCAAAGATCCCCGTTACGGCGCACGTAAAAGTGGGCAGATACCTCAAGCCCTTCAATCGATTTGAAATAGGGATGTTGATCCCAGTCGAGCTGGTTCGTGAACAGGCGCTGCACCTGATCGCCGTCGTACACCCCCGGCGGCAGGCTGATGGAGTGGATCACGACCAGATCAATGTCTGCACCGGCAGGTCTGGGGCCGAAGTTGGGTGATGCTGATCTGTGTGCAAACTGGTACCAGCCGGACTTCCACAAGGCATCCGGCACTGCGGCGTTCGCTTCAACCAGCGGGTCAGGCTTGCTCGTCATGGGTGTCGGCTCCGAGCGGAACGTCAATGTTCAGTCGTGCGATGCGATAGCGGATCTGGCGCAGGCTCATGCCAAGCCGGGTGGCTGCCGCAGTGCGATTGAAACTGGTTTCCTGCAGGGCGCGCACAAGAATATCGCGCTCCTGGTTGTCCAGGTGCTCCTGAAGGTCCCTGGGCAGGCTGCTACCGGCCGACACCGACGCATCTGCAGCAGGCAGGTCAACGAGAGGTGCTGAATGCGGGGCATCTTCCAGCGGCACAGGCAGCGTTTTGTCAGGCGGGCAATCAGCTTGAAGCACATTGCCTTCACTCAAGGCGACCGCCCGATGCAGCAAGTTCTCAAGTTCCCGGACGTTACCTTTCAGGGGATCCTTTGAAAGCTGCGCCAGCATGGCAGCGGACAACACGGGGACTTCGATCGCCGATTCGGCTGCAATCCGGATCAGCAGGGCTTCGCACAATGCGGGAAGGTCACCCAGCCTGTCACGAAGTGGCGGCATGACAAGCTCAATCACGTTCAGTCGGTAGTAAAGGTCTTGCCGAAACCGGCCATCCTGCACCTCGGCGGCAAGATCCTTGTGGGTGGCGCTCACGATACGCACATCCACCGGCTCTTCATGCGTCGCGCCCACGGCACGCACGCTGCGCTCCTGAATGGCCCGGAGCAGCTTTGACTGCATGGCCAGGGGCAGGTCGCCTATTTCGTCGAGAAACAGGGTGCCACCACGAGCGGCTTGAAAAAACCCATCCCGGTCCTGTGAGGCACCGGTATATGAGCCTTTCTTCGCACCGAAAAATTCTGCCTCAAGGAGCGTTTCGGGAATAGCGCTGCAATTCACAGCAATCAGCGGGCCAGCTGCACGGTGACTGTTGGCGTGCAGTGCGCAGGCGGCCAGTTCTTTGCCCGTGCCAGATTCGCCCCGCACCAGAACCGGGGCCATGCTCCGTGCGACTTTGGCAATGCGTTCCTTGACGGTTCGCATGGCGGTGGACTCGCCCACCATACGCGCCAGAGAAGCATCCGCAGCTGACGCCTGGACATCCCGTTGCCCGACCGGCTTGCGTCCGGCGGGGCGCTCAGTCGCCGATGGGGTGGCAGTGTTCCCCAGGGCTGTCTTGGCCGGTTGACTCGCGTCCAGTACCGCAGAGGCAATGACGGTACGAAATTGTTTGAGATCCACGGGTTTTGTCAAGTAATCAAACGCACCTGCCTTCAGGCATTCGACGGCATTTTCAGCAGAGCCGTAGGCCGTGATCACCACGCACCGCTCAGTCCGTTTTTCTGACCTGATGCGCTGAAGCAGTTCCAGGCCCATGCCGTCTGGCAGCCGCATATCCGTGATGATCACATCAAACCGGCGCTCTGACAGAAGCTGGCATGCCTCACGCACGCTGCCTGCTGCCTCCACGCGAAAGCCTTCTCTCAGCAGCGTCAGCTCGTAAAGTGTGCGCAGGTCTGGCTCGTCATCGACGACCAGAATCTGCGTGTTGTTCAAAACGGGGTTGGTGACCATAATCCGAACGGTATTCTGTCAGAAAGCTGCCGTTGAACCGGTGGCTTCGCCTGTACGGCGGCGCTCGCCTGATCGGGCCGTGCGGAACGTGATAAGGAATTCGTTGCCTTCCTTGTCCGCGCCGTCCACGGGACGTTGGGTTCGGTGGTAGGCGATGTTGGCACCATGGCCTTCACAAAGCTCACGGCAGATGTACAGACCCAATCCGCTGGACCGGCTCTCCGATGAAAAAAACGGTTCAAACAAGTGTCGTTCAACCGATTGCTCCAAAGGCTGACCGTCGCTCCAGACGCCCAGAATGCTCTGGCCTGCGGCATTGAGGCGGGTATTCACCTGAATTGCCTTGCTGGTGCCGCTGGCATAGCGCCGGGCGTTGTCCAGCAGGTTGATCAAAACGCGCCTTAGATGCTCTGTTTCAAAGGCCACCTGCAAGTCCTGCGGGAGCAGCCGGATACTAACCATGTGCGCACTGTCAGTCTGCAGGGCCCAATCCCGGCAAATCCGCTCTACCGATTCGCTCAATGCCAGCGATGGCGCGGGCACGGAGTTGTCCCGCTCCTGCACGCGTGAAATATTCAGAATCTCGTCCACGATTTTCCCCAGCCGGTTGGCGTTTTGCGCCACCATCTGGATCAACTGTTGGTGCCTGGGTTCCGTCAGGTCTTCACTGAGCAGCGCGTTGGCCTGCGCAATGGCGGCCAGCGGGTTGCGGATTTCATGCGCCACGGCGGCGGACATGCGCCCCATGCTGGCCAGCTTTTCGGTACGCATGCGGGCTTCCATTTCGCGCTGGTCCTGCAGAAACATCACGCACAGACTTTCCTCGCCACCATCCTGGTTGCCCGTCAGACGGGTGCGCACCCGCAGGCGGCGCAAACCCTGTCCTGGGTAGTCAATGGCGATGTCACTGCGGCGCAAATCATTGAGGCTAAAACTGTTGCGTGCAATATCGGCGAGCGACTTCCACGCCGACTCGGAATTCAGATCAAATGAGACATCCTTGCGCGACCGCTCCGACCCCAGCAGGTGCCTCGCAGCGGGGTTGGCCGCCCTCACCAGTCCGCTGGCGTCAACAACAAGGATGCCGTCGGTCAACGATTCGATCACCAGCTCATTGACCTGGCGCTGTACCTGCACGGCAAGCTGGCTTCGGCGTGAGCGCTGCTCTTCGTTGGCCAGCCGGGTCGAGAGCTGGTTGGACAGCAGGGCAATTACAAAGCAGCCAACGCCAGTGAGTGCAGACTGCGCAAAATGAGCTGCGGCGTCGCCTCCGCCATGTAGGGCGAGCCACGCGGAATGGGCGAGCAGCAGCAGACTTACGCCCGCAGCGGTGCCCATTGCCAGCGGCGTGGGATGTACCTGTGTCGGCTCATACGGCCGCAGGGTCAGCTGTGCCGTAGCATCGAGCAAGTCCTGGGTTGTGTCGACCCACGCGACCTGCCGGTCATCGGTGGCGACCCACAGGCGCCCGCGCTGGTCGAGCTGGAGCGCAGCGCGCAAGCCCGCTCCCGATGTGAACGCGATCGG
>JANOAP010000328.1:0-5557 GCA_031411175.1 Rhodoferax sp.
TGATCGGGCTGTGCAAGACGGTTTTCAGGCGGCTGGCAGTCGTGAGGAGTTCTTCGCACTCAGTGATGTTCTCTCACTGCATTTGCGGCTCAATGAGGAAACCCGAGGCATCGTGACACTGGACGATTTGTCAAACATGAAGACAACGTCCGTTGTGGTGAACACCTCGCGTGCCGAGCTGATCGAGCCGGACGCCCTGATCAGCGCCCTCAATCGCGGACGCCCCGGTCTGGCTGCCATTGATGTGTTTGAGACCGAGCCCATCCTGCAAGGGCATGCCCTGCTGAGGCTGGAAAACTGCATCTGCACACCCCACATCGGCTATGTAGAACAGGACAGCTACGAGATGTACTTCGGATCTGCCTTTGACAACGTGATTAACTTCATCAAGGGCACGCCCACCAATATCGTCAACCCCGGGGCTTTGCAGGTTCGCCGCTAACACTGGCGGACCGCTTGCAGGCGTTCAGTGATTGGTCTTTTTAATTGATCCAGGCCCCGACTCCGGAAGACTGAAGTCCAAAAGATCGCCAGCAATCACCTGAGGCGCAAGATTTTTCGAACCCGCCCCCTCGCCGGTAATCAAGGCAGGAAAGTCGGGGTCCGCTTCACCCGGGTCGGCGGAGGCGGCTGCAAGGCGGCTTTGAGCGTTCAGATCCAGATCAAGCTCGGCGAACATGGACAGGTTCAGATCCACAGCCGATGCGGCCCGCTGCTCTGCGCTGTCCACGGCCGACCTCGACACTGCGTCTGAACCTGAGACCACTGCAGCCTGCCCGTCGCGGCTTCCCGGTCGGGCCGTTACCAATGGCTGCCCGGCCGTCTGCGCAATCGCGTGTAGCAGCAGCAGGTCACGGAAAGCCGCCAGGTCAAAAGGAGGACTTTTGTCGTCCCACGGATCCCGGAAAATGGAGGCTTCAATGACCATTGACGCCTTGGGCGTGCCCCAAAGGGCAATGACATGCGCCAGCACATGGGGGTAGCCCTCGATGCCTTTGCCCTCCTCTGTGAACGAGTCAAACTCGGGCACCTTCGCATTGAACAGCAGATTGCAGTCTTCCCGGAATTGCCGAAAGTCTGTTTTCAGTCCCAACGAGTGGAAAATTTTCAGCAGGTCCAGATAGATGAGCGGGCTTGTTTCACCCTCTTCATTGATCCGGTTTTCCAGAATACGAACAGCCTGATCGGTTTGCCCCAGCGAGACAAAAAACTCTGCTTGTTGGCGAATATCGAACAGCTCCTCAGAATTGATGGAGCGGCTTTCACCTGCGGGCTGCAAAGCAGAGCGGCGTGCCTCGACAGGCACGGGCAAAGGGCCCCTGCGCAAGGCACTGTGTGACTCACTTGACTGCATGAGATTGTCAAAGTTTGACGGGCTCATTTCAACCAGACTTACATCCATTTCTGAAGCTCGGTCATCATCAAGAATAGGCCTGGCTGACTGAACGGGCGGCGGAGCCGACCGATGCAAGCCTACGGTAACGGGTGGCACGTCAGTCTGCGCCCTGTTCGATGCGCCAACCAGGTCCGCCGGGATCGAAACGGGTGCGCCCACAACTGCACCTGCGGGTGACAAAGGCGCACCTTTGGAGGCACTCCACCAGTCGTTGTGGCCTAGCACCGGGGAGTTGCCGCGCCGACGGGTCATCAGATACGTCGCCAAGCCGAGGATGGCAACGACCAGCGCGGTCAGCGCATAAACCCACTCGGCTGGCAAGCGCTCTGCCTCCGCCTTCTGCAAACGCAAACGCATTTCCATCAAGGCCGCTTCATTCTTGGCAGCCAGCACCAACAGCGCCTTGACGTCGCCCTCCAAAGACTGAAGTTTCTGTGATTCTTTCGTCAATTCACGTGCCGGCGTGATTGTTGAAGTCTCAAGGCTGGCCACCCGCTCAGTGAGCATGACCAGCGGGTCGAGTTTCAGGCGTGCTTGACCGGTTGCGGGCGCTGCCGCCACGTCCTTCGGTTTTTCTGTGGTTTTGTCAGCGCTGGCAGGTGCAGGACCTTCGGCCTGCGCGGCCCTCGGCCTTGGGTTAGACGCTTTGACGGGCTCCGAAGAAGTGGATGGCCGCTTTTTGGGATTGGCATCCACCAATTCAGTGGCATTACGGGATGCTGCGCTGGACGCGCGCTCATTTGCCCGGTTGCTGGCTGGACTCACAATTCGAGGAACAGGGGCGACAGGACTGGCCGACGCGGAGGCCACATCTGCGGCTGAAACAGACCCGGCGCCAGCCGAAACCAAGGGCAGCGACGCAGGCGCGGTCGCAACAGCTGGCTCACTGGCGTAGTCTGCAAGCAGCACATACTTGCGAGTACTCTTCTGCGTGCAACCTGCCTTGAGGTAGATGGTGACAACGGGCTCGTCAACATAGGTTGACGATAAAATCCTGACGTCGGCGGTGAGCGCCTGCTGTGCTGGCTCCACGGTCACACGGACCCGATTGGCGTCCTGACGGGAGTCCGCATGGAAAACATCGGCCTCTATACAGAGTGAAGACGGACTCTCGTCAGCGTCAAGCTGAACCTGGATCGACAAATCCAGCGACTGCCCCACAATGGCGACACCGCGCACGCGCCCCAAAGTGAGCGCGGTACTACCAACACTGGCAACCAGCAAGGCAATCCCAATGAAGCAGGCACGAAGGTCCACAAAAACTCCCTATGGTTGGCTTGTAACTTGATTTACGCTCAATAACTACTGCAGTCCCTGCTTGGGCCAACGTATCTCAGGGGTCAGCTCAAAGTCAATCAGGTTGTCGTCCCCGTCCAGATGAACATGCGTGCCTGCAGGGAGTGCGTTCGGCGCAAGGTGCTCGTCGAGCAAATCAAGCTCAAAGTCAACGCTTTGCAAGCCCGACAAGCTAGCTAAAGGCACAGGCTCAGTCACTTGAACCGGGTCCGCATAGGTTTTTCCAGGATCGCGGGTCAACACCGCATACCGGCTGTCTTCAGTTCCTGTGGATTCGCCCGAAAGGCGTTTGGCAATCGCATGCAGAAACAGCAACTCGCTGAACGCGGCGAGATCAAACCCGGCACTCTGATCGTCGCCAGCGTTGCGGAAAATGCAGTCCTCAATGAATTCCTGAGCTTTCGGCGAGTGCCACACCTCGGAAACGCGCGCCAGCGCTGCCGGATACGCATCCAATGATTTTCCCTCATCATTAAACTTGGAAAATTCAGGCACATTTCCCTTGAAGAGTAGATTGAAGTCCTGGCGAAACTTCTGGAACTCGGCCTTGCGACCCAATGTGTGAAATACCTTCAACAAATCCAGGTAAACGAACGGGCTGGATTCCCCATGATCGTCAATGCGGTTTTCAAGCACCTGGATCGCACGGTCGTACTGCCCCAAAGAGAGAAAGAATTCCGCCTGCTGGCGAATGTCAAAAACTTCCTCGGCATTGATGGCACGCAATGTTCCTGCCATGCTTGGAGAAAAATCGTGAGGTAAATCCTGAGGTCGTGTTACCTCGGTTCCCGCAAGCGTGGGCATTCGGGTTTCAACAGCATCTGCCGACCGGCCACCCACTTGATGCGGGTGGACCCGAGCGTCCTTGAGGCTACTGAACAATGACTCATCCACACTGAGGTCGATATCCACAGCTGTCAAAGATCTCACACGAACGCCAACGTCGGCGCCCAAAGCCTGGGCACCCGTTTCGGGAAACCGGCTGTCGGCTCCTAACCCCAAAGACCCACTGCGGCTGTTTCCCGCACTATCCGGGGTCGCATGAGCGGTTTCCCACCAATCGTCCGCGCCGGACAACCGGCCCCGTTGGCGGTTCCAGAAATACGCAGCCGCAGCCGATGCAAACACCAGCCCCGCAAGAAGGGCGTATACCAGCCCGTTGGCAAAACGCTCAGACTCGGCCTTTTGAAGCCGCGCACGCAGGTCGCTCACGCTTTCAAGGTTTTTCCCGCTCAGTGTGCGCAACGCCTTGACATCTCCCTCCAGGGCCTCCACCTTTCCAGCATCACGCAACACGTCCTCGGGCTTCGCATTGAGCGCACGCCACAGTGCAACAGCCTCGGCCCTGAGCTTTTCATTGCCAACCGCTGCCATCGACAATTCTGGCGACAGGCGAAGCGAGACGACGCTGTCAGCCGTCAACTCAGCGAGATCAAGCTTCAAGTGTGCGCCAACGCCCCTTGAATCGGTTTTTTGTTTACGAACCACTGACTTTTGAGCCGCAATCGCAGCAGGTACCAGCGCTGCAACGCGGGGTGCATTCGGGACAAACATCCCCGGCTTTCTGGCAAATGACTGAACGCTATTCCCGGATGCAGATGGGCCTGACAGCGCAGCCATGGCTGGGATGGCCGGAACCGCAACGCCAACCGAAGGCATGGGTGCAGCCGACGACAAGCTGGCTGCCAGGGTGAGCGGCGGAACGACATCACTGGCTGGATCCGCCAGCAGGACGTAGCGCCGCGCGATTTTCTGACCGCACCCGGCGCGCAGATAAATAGTGACCACGGGCTCGTCAACATTGGCCACCGAAGAAACCCTGACCACCGAGGTCTGGGGTGCCGGTCCAGGCTCCACCTTAATCCGCACCTTGGCTGCATCAAGTTTGGTGTCAGCATGAAACACATCTGCCTCAAAACACTGACCCACAGCCTCCTCGTCAGCATTCTGCTGCACCGCTATGGTGACCTCCAATGGCTGCCCCAAAAGTACGGCACCGCGAACACGCCCCAAAGTGAGTGCATTGCCGCCGATGGCAACGCACAGCAACGCGATGCCGAACAGGGAATTTTTGTACTTTCGGGACAATTTCATGAGATTTGATTATTTTCGCACAGCAATGGCGCAGCAAGCCCTATGGCGGACGTCAAGTCGCTCCGACGCATAATCGTTCCATGAAAACCGTTTTTCCCATCGTAGGTATTGTGGGCACTGGGGCCATGGGCCGGGGCATTGCGCAAATGGCGGCCCAGGCGGGCAGCACAGTTTTGTTGTTTGACAGTCAACCGGGCGCTGCTGTTGCTGCGCGGGCGGCTGTCTGCGCCCAGTGGGACAAATTGTGTGAGAAAGGGCGACTGGATGCAGCTGGAACCAGCGCACTGAAAGAGCGCCTGGTTGGCGCTGACACGCTGTCCGCACTAGCTGCCTGTGATCTGGTCGTGGAAGCCATTGTGGAGCGCCTTGACGTCAAGGCAACCGTGCTGGCCGAGCTGGAGGGGCTGCTGCGTCCCGATGCGGTGATGGCCAGCAACACATCGTCGCTGTCCATCACGGCGATTGCGGCCCGGCTCAAGCGGCCCGGGCAGTTTGCCGGATTTCATTTTTTCAATCCCGTGCCCCTGATGAAAGTGGTGGAGGTGATAAGCGGCCTCAAGACCAGCGCATTGGTTTGTGACCAGTTGACCGACTATGCGCGACAGATGGGGCACACGCCAGTCCGGGCACAAGACACCCCCGGGTTCATCGTCAATCACGCAGGGCGCGGGTATGGCACCGAAGCCTTGCGAATTGTCCAGGAAGGTGTTGCCGACTTCGCAACAGTCGACCGGATTCTGAAAGACCAGATCGGATTCAAGCTGGGGCCTT
>JANOAP010000329.1:0-4897 GCA_031411175.1 Rhodoferax sp.
GGCAGGGGAATCGGTGTTCTGGAACAGCACGTCAGCGCCGCCGTTGATCAGCGAGGTAGCGGCTTCGGTTTCTTTGGGTGGATTGAACCATTCGTTCACCCAGATCACCTTGGTCTTGATCTTGGGGTTGCTGGATTGCGCTCCCAGTGTGAAGCTGTTGATGTTGCGGATGACTTCAGGTATTGGCACCGAGGCCACCACGCCCAGCGTGTTGCTCTTGGTCATCTTGCCGGCAATCACGCCCGCCATATAGGCGCCTTCGTAAGTACGGCTGTCATAAGTGCGCATGTTCTCGGCCTGCTTGTAGCCGGTGGCGTGCTCAAACTTGACGTCCTTGAAATCTGGAGCCACCTTGAGCATGGGCTCCATGTAGCCAAAGGTGGTGCCGAAAATCAGCTTGTTGCCCTGGGTGGCCATGTCGCGCAGCACGCGCTCGGCGTCGGCAGACTCGGGCACGTTCTCGACAAACGAGGTCTTGATCTTGTCGCCAAATTCTTTTTCAACTGCCTTGCGTGCGTTGTCGTGGGCAAAGGTCCAGCCGCCATCACCAACCGGGCCTACGTAGGCAAAAGCGATCTTCAAGGGCTCAGGCTTGGGTGCGGGTGCCGAGGCCACCGGTGCGGGCGCAGCAGGAGCCGTCACCGGCTCTTCCTTCTTGCCGCAGCCCACCAACGCGGCGCTGGCCACGGCGGTGAGGGCTGCAATCTTGAGCAGCGAACGTTTTTGCAGATCGGTCATGTCAATTCCTTGATGTTCAGGGTTAAGAAAGCGGACAGCGGTGGGGAGGAAAGTAGTCCACCAACTGGGCAAAGTTCAATTATGTACGGGAAACTACGAGCCCGGATAGAAGGGTTTTCCAATAGAGGCCGGCATGTTGATCTTGATCCACTGCGGGTTGCGTGAAATCAGCGCCAGCACCACGATGGTCGCAATGTAGGGCAGCATAGACAGAAACTGCGGCGGCACGTCCACCCCCACGCCTTGCAGGTGAAATTGCAGCATGGTCACGCCGCCAAACAGGTAAGCGCCGAGCAATACCCGGGCCGGACGCCAGGTGGCAAAGGTGGTGAGCGCCAGCGCAATCCAGCCCTTGCCAGCCACCATGCCCTCGACCCACAGCGGGGTGTAGATCACCGAAATGTAGGCACCTCCAAGACCACACAGTGCCCCACCCACCACCACGGCCAACAGGCGGATGCGCCGCACCGGGTAGCCCAGCGCATGCGCGGATTCGGGGCTTTCACCCACGCTGCGCATCACCAGGCCCGCACGGGTGCGGTAGAGAAACCAGATCAGGCCCAGGGCAAAAATAATCGTCACGTACACCAGCGGATGATGGCGAAACAGGGCCGGGCCAATCAGCGGAATATCGGCCAGCCCCGGAATGGCATAGCTGGTGCGTTCGGGCATTTTGGCCTGCACAAACGCCGTACCCACAAAGGCCGAAAAGCCCGTGCCAAACAGGGTAAGCGCCAGCCCGGTCGCAAACTGGTTGGTGTTGAGCCAGATTACCAGCACGCCAAAAATGGCCTCCAGCACCGCCCCCGCGCCCATGCCCACAGCAAAGCCCAACCAGTCGTTGCCAGTGTGGACCACGGTGGCAAACCCGGCAATGGCCGCGCAGAGCATCATGCCCTCGGCCCCCAGGTTGACGATGCCCACCTTCTCGTTGATCAGCAAACCCAGCGAGGCCAGCGCCAGCACCGTGCCCGCATTGAGCGTGGCAGCCAGGAGCAATGCATAGGATTCCATTACGTGCTCCCTTTGAATTTAAGCCGGTAGTTCACGAGTGTGTCGCACGCCAGCAGGCTGAACAGCAGCAGCCCCTGGAATACCCCGGTGAGTGATTTGGTCAGCCCCAGCCGCGATTGCGCCATCTCGCCACCGATGTAAAACATGCTCATCAGAATTGCCGAGAACACCATGCCTACCGGGTGCAGCCGCCCCACATAGGCCACGATGATGGCGGCAAAGCCGTAGCCTGCGGGCACATACGGCGTTAGCTGGCCAATCGGCCCCGCAACCTCCAGCGCGCCAGCCAGGCCTGCCGCGCCCCCTGAAATCAGCAGCGCCGTCCACAAGGCTTTGTGCGATGAAAAACCCGCGTAGCGCGATGCTGCCGGGGCCAGCCCACCCACCTGCTGAGCAAACCCGGCCCGCGTGCGAAACAGGAAAATCCACACCCCCACCACGCCCACCACTGCCATCAGCGCGCCAATGCTGACGCGTGATCCGGCAAACAAACGCGGAATGCGCGTGACAGCGTCAAAGGTCTTGGTTTGCGGAAAGTTGAAGCCCTGCGGGTCTTTCCACGGGCCGCCCACCAGGTAGCTCAGCACCTGCACGGCCACGTACACCAGCATCAGGCTCACCAGAATTTCGTTGGCGTTGAAGCGGTCGCGCAGTAGCGCGGTAACGCCGGCCCACAGCATGCCGCCCACGATGCCCGCAAGAATGATCGGCACCACAATCCACGCGCCGGTGGTCTTGTCAGCCAGCAGTGCCACACCACCCGCAAAAATGGCACCAATGATGTATTGCCCCTCGGCACCAATATTCCAAACGTTGGAGCGAAAGCACACGGCCAGACCCAGCGCGATGATGAGCAGCGGCGTGGCTTTCACCAGCAACTCACCGATGGCGTAGCCACTCTTGATGGGCAGCCAGAAAAACATCTCCAGCCCCTTGAGCGGGTCTTTGCCCAGAGCGATGAACATGATGACGCCGATGACCACGGTGATCAGCAGTGCCAGCAACGGCGAGACGTAGCTCCAAAAATTTGAGGGCTGAGGGCGGGCTTCCAGCTTCAAGGCAATGTTAGACATGGGTTGCCTCCGCAGCAGCCGTCCGGGTGGAGGGCGCATCCCACAAGCCGCTCATCCACTCGCCAATGCGCTCCACGGTGGCATCTGCAATCGGCACAGAAGGCGACAAGCGCCCCCGCGCAATCACATGAAGCCGGTCGCTGACTTCAAACAGTTCATCCAGCTCTTCGCTGACCACCAGCACGGCGCAACCCGCATCGCGCAGCGCCAGAATCGCCCCGCGAATCTGCGCAGCCGCGCCCACGTCAACACCCCAGGTCGGCTGCGACACGATCAGCAGCTTCGGGCGGGCATCAATCTCGCGGCCCACAATGAACTTTTGAAGGTTGCCGCCCGACAGGGACTTGGCTGCCGAGTTCGGGCCGCCCGCCTTCACGTTAAAGCGTTTGATGATGTCCGCCGCGTGCGCCTCCAGCTTGCGCACGTTGATCCAGCCACCGGCAAAACCGGGCCGGGAGATGGACTCGTCGCGCGTGAGCAGCAGGTTGTGCGCCAGACCCAGTGTGGGCACGGCACCCCGGCCGAGGCGCTCTTCGGGCACAAAATGCAGGCCCAGCTTGCGGCGCTCGCCAGGGTGCAGGCCCGACAGGTCCACATCGCCCATGCGTACTGACCCCGGCGGCGAGCGCACGTCTTCGCCCGACAGTGCCACCAGCAATTCCTTTTGCCCATTGCCAGACACACCAGCAATGCCCACCACCTCGCCCGCCCGCACATTCAGGTTGATGCTGTCCAGGTCAACACCAAACTGGTCATCGCGCGGCACCCTCAGGTCTTTCACCCGCAGGACGGCTGCACCAGCATTGAGCTGGCGGTGCACAAGCTGCGGCGGCTCCGCACCAATCATCAGGCGCGACAGCGATGCATTGGTTTCCTGCGACGGGTTGCACACCCCGGTGACCTTACCACCGCGCAGCACGGTGCAGGCATTGCACAGCTCACGTATTTCATGCAGCTTGTGGCTGATGTACAAAATGCTGCAGCCCTCGGAGGCGAGCTTCTTGAGGACCACAAACAGCTTCTCGACCGCTTGCGGTGTGAGCACCGAGGTGGGCTCGTCCAGGATCAGCAACTGCGGGTTGGTCAGCAGCGCGCGGATGATCTCCACCCGCTGCATCTCGCCCACGCTCAGGGTGTGCACCGGACGCACCGGGTCGATGTCCAGCCCGTACTCGGCCGCCTTGGCCGTGATGGAGCGAGACACCTCGTCCAGGCTCAGGGTTTTGGACAGACCCAGCCAGACGTTCTCAGCCACCGTGATGGTGTCAAACAGGCTGAAGTGTTGAAACACCATGCTGATGCCCAGAGCGCGCGCTTCTTGCGGATTGCGGATGTGCGCCACCTTGCCATTGAAGGTGACCGTGCCCTGGTCGGGCTTGACCGAGCCATAGATGATCTTCATCAGCGTGGATTTGCCCGCGCCGTTTTCACCCAGCACCGCATGGGTTTCGCCGGGCATGACGGTCAGCGACACATCGCTGTTGGCGACCACCGCCGGATAGCGCTTGGTGATGCCCAGCAGCGCCAGCCGGGGTGTAATGGCGGACGTGATCACGTGCGTCTTTGTATCGGGGCCAGAGGGGCTGCTCATGCGGGTTTACGTCCAAATAATATGAAAATCATGCCACTGGCCCTCGTATTTATTGGTGTTCCAGCTATTCTTTTCGCAGCACAGCAGCCACCGACTTGACCTTGTCACGCAACCACTTGCTCGATGCCGATGTGTGGGTGCGTTCATGCCAGAGCTGGTAATACATCATGCGTGGAAACGGAATCGGGCAAGGCAATATTTTCACAGGCAGCCGGTCCAGATAGCGTTCGCAGTACTGGCGACCCGTAGTCATAACCAGCAAGGTTGATGCCACCATGTCCGGTATCAGGCCAAAGTGCGGGCAGCGCGCCGTGATGTTGCGGTGCAGCCCCAGGGAATCCAGATGGTCGTCAATCACGCCCTTGGCACCGGGGTGCATGGCAGCGGGGGCAATATGGTCGGCCGCCAGCCACGCATCAGCATCCCAGCCCCGGCGCACAGCAGGGTGGTTTTTGGCCACCATGCAGACCACCTCGTCGCC
>JANOAP010000330.1:0-8981 GCA_031411175.1 Rhodoferax sp.
GACATCGTGCTGTTGTAAGGGCGCGCTGATGGCCACATCCACGTCGCATTTGCGCAGCGCCAATGCATCCCCGATACCGATCCTGACCTACCACCAGATCGACGATGCGCCAGCCAGCGGCGCCGCATTCAGCAGCCTGTACGTGGCGCCGCAGGCCTTTGCGCGCCAGATGGCTTGCCTGCGTTTTCTTGGCTACCGCGGGTTGTCGATGTCGGACCTTTTGCCTTACCTGAGCGGCGAAAAAGCGGGTAGGGTGGTCGGCATCACGTTTGACGACGGTTATCTGAATAACCTGACATATGCCCTGCCGGTGCTTCAACGCCACGGATTTACCAGCACCTGCTATGCCGTGAGCCAGCGCGTGGGCCAGACCAATGCGTGGGACCGGGATGCCGGCATTGCGCAAACGCCGTTGATGAATGCCGGGCAGCTTCAGCGTTGGGTGGCGGGTGGTCAGGAAATCGGGGCACATACCAGAAACCACGCCAGGCTGACCCGGGTTGATGCCTCCACCGCAATGTCCGAAATAGCCGGTGGCAAGACGGAGCTGGAGGCGCTGATTGGGCAGCCGGTGACGCAGTTTTGTTATCCCTATGGTGAGTTCAGCCCGGATCATGTGGATATGGTCCGCCGTGCAGGTTTTGCCAGCGCCACAACCACGCAGCGCAGCCGTTGCCATATGGCTGAAGACCTGTTGCAATTGCCCCGCGTGCCTGTGCTTCGTGCCACCACCTTGCCCGTGCTTTGGCTCAAACTGGCCACAGCCTATGAAGACCGGCGGCGGGCGTGACGGCTGAGGTTGGCACTACAAAGCGGCTGCGCATTGCCGTCCTCAACCGGGTCTTTTCGCCGATGGGCGGGGGTGCTGAACGCTATTCAATCGCCCTGGTAGAACAGCTTGCACAGCGTCACGAAATCCACGTGTTTGCCCAGCAGGTGGATCATCAATGGCCGGGTGTCACCTACCACAAGGTGTCTGCACCCTTGACCAAGCCGCGCTGGATCAACCAGCTCTGGTACGCCGCTGCAACCTGGTGGGCGACGCGCCGGGGTTTTGATGTGGTGCATTCGCACGAGAACACCTGGCATGGCGGTGTGCAAACCGTGCATGTGCTGCCCATTCGCTACAACCTGTTTCTGGGGCGAACAGGCCTGAGCCGGTGGCTTCGCTGGCTCAAGGTGGTGACCTGCCCACGCTTGCTGGTGTACCTCTGGCTCGAACACCAACGCTATGCCCTGCAAAGGGGGCGATTCATTGTGGCAACCTCGCAAAGCCTGGAAGCCATCATGCGAACTCACTACCCGCACACAGCGCCCATGCTGCGTGTCATCACGCCAGGCGTGAGCGCGGTTGCAGGTATGACGCCAGACGCCGACAAGCGGGCCGCCAGAGCGGCGCTCGGGTTGCCACAAGACGTACCCTGCATTCTTTTTGTGGGCAATGACTACCGCAAGAAAGGGCTGGATACGCTGCTTGAGGCGCTAGCGAAGCTGTCTGATGACGTGGTGCTGGCTGTGGTCGGCAACCCGGCGCACATTGCCCCGTTCCGGGCTATTGCTGCCTCCAGTGGTCTTGCTCACAGGGTTTTCTTTCTGGGCTCGCAGAAAGTGATGACGTCGGCCTACCAGGCGGCTGATTGCCTGGCGCACCCCACGCTGGAAGATACCTTTGCCATGGTTGTTCTGGAGGCCATGGCCCATGGGTTGCCGGTGGTTGTCAGTGGCGAGCCTTTTTGCGGCATCGCGGGCTTGTTGACCCATGATGACAACGCGCTGGTGCTTTCCGACCCGCGCGACGCCACAGCCCTGGCCATGCAGCTACAGACCTTGTTGCAAAGTGGTTTTCAAAGTGACTCTCCGCTCGGTTCATTGCGGGAGGGCTTGAGCAATCAGGCGCTGGTTTTTGCCCGCGCGCACCTGTGGTCGCAGATCGCGCTGGAACAGGAGAGGCTCTATATCTCGTCGGCAGACAAGCCGAGCTGATACAACCGCGCGTAGGGCCCGTTTTGCGCCACCAGTTCGTCGTGCGTTCCCATCTCCACGATCTGACCGGCTTCCATCACGGCAATCCGGTCCGCATGCCTTACCGTTGACAGCCGGTGCGCGATCACCAGCGTGGTGCGGTCACGCATCAGGCCCTGCAAAGCGTCCTGCACGGCGCGTTCAGATTCGGTGTCAAGTGCAGACGTGGCCTCGTCCAGAATCAGGACAGGTGCGTTTTTGTAAAGGGCTCGTGCGATGGCGAGTCGTTGCCGCTGTCCACCCGATAACTGCATGGCGTTGTGCCCGACCACGGTGTCGATGCCCTGCGGCAGCTCGTCCACCATCCGTGTCAGGTTGGCTGCCGCCAGGCATTGGGCGACCCTGGCCCGGTCAAGGGTCATGCCCAGGGCCACATTGGAGGCAATGCTATCGTTGATCATGACGACGTGCTGGCTGACAAACGCGAACTGGGCGCGAAGCGAATCGAGCGTCCATTCCCTGACATCCCGCCCGTCCAGAAACACCCCGCCCGAACTGATGTCCACAAAGCGCGGTAGGGTGTTGACCAGCGTGGTTTTGCCTGACCCGGAGGCACCTACCAGCGCCACCGTTTCACCGGACCGTACCGTCAAGTCCAGGCTGGTCAACGCGGGGGTCGCCTGGGAGCCATAGCGCACGTGGGTCTGCGCGAAACGGATATCGCCAGCCGCTCTTGGTTTTGAAAAAGTGCCCTCGGTCTCATCCGGCGTCATGTCGATCAGGTCCAGACCCCGCTCCAGCGCCACCAGACCGCGTGTGATGGGGCTGGACACTTCCGACAATTGGCGAATGGGCGCAATGATCATGAGCATTGCGGTAACAAAGGCAACAAACCCGCCTACGGACGTTCCACTGCTTGCGCTTTGGAGCAGGGCGACCGAGATGACGGCAGACAGGGCAACCGCAGCCAGCATCTGGGTCATCGGCGTCATGGCGGCACCCGCCACGGTTGACTTCATGGCCAGATGCCGCAGCGACTCGCTCAATAGCCTGAAACGGCTGGCTTGAGCGGCTTGCGCCGAGTACAGGCGGATGTCGCGGTGGGCCAGGACGTTTTCCTCAACCACGTAGGCCAGATGGTCGGTGGCGTCCTGGCTGGCCTTGGTGAGGCCGTGAAGCCGTCGGGTCAACACACGCATGACCAGCGCCACGGCCGGGAATATGGCTGCGACGATCAACGTCAGTTTCCAGTTCAGGAAAAACAGATAGCCCGTCAGCGCCAGCAGGGTCAGCCCGTTGCGGGTCATGCTCAACAGGGAATTCACCAGCATGACGGCACCGGTCTGCACTTCGTACACCACGGTGTTGGACAACGCGCTGGAGCTTTGGTCCGTGAAAATCTTCAGGTTGGCCACCAGAATCTTGTTGAACATGGCGCTGCGCAAGCCCAGCAGCCCGTGGTTGGTGATCTTGGTCAGGCCGATTTGTGAAACATAGCCTGCCAGCCCGCGAACGCCAAACAGCAGCAGCAGGGCGACGGGTACCGTCCAGATTTCAAGGGAGCCTTGCTGGAACCCGTTGTCCAGCAGCGGTTTGAGAAGCGCCGGAATCAGCGGCTCGGTGGCCGCGCCCACCACCGCCCCCGCCGCCACCAATGCCCACGTTACCATAAGACCACCAAAGTAAGGCAGCAGCCGGCGCAGACGAGTGGTCAGGCTCGCCGTCGGCGCGTCATTGGTTTTGCCGGGTGTGTTGGAGGCCTGTTCGGTCATGAGGACATTCTTGCGCAGGCGTGCTGAGGTGACCTGCTGCTCTTGCTGTCGCTATGTTTTTCGCCCCGGATGCCCAAGGCCAGCAGAAGCCCAAGTACCGTGCAGAAAAAGTCGCCAATCAGGCCGTCGTACAAGGTGGAGTTGAACAGGCAGGCCACCGCCAGTGCGGCCAAAGCAGACAGCGTGGCTCTGGACACCGCATCGCTGAATTTCATGGCATCGCGCACCACGGCCCCCATGAAAAACAACAAGGCCAGAATGCCACCCACGCCGAGTTCAACGCCCCACAGCAGATATTCCTCATGCGGGTTGCTGGCTTCGCCCTTGCCGAAAACAGCGTCCGCAGTAGGGCCTTCAAGACGCTTCACCGTCTGGGTCCAACTGCCAATGCCATGGCCTATGTACGGGCTTTCCTGAATGGCCTGAAGTGATCGTTTCCAGGCATTCAACCGCCAGCCTGATGAACTCTCGGTCAGCGTCTGCGTGCCATAACTCTGGCCTTCATCGACCACTTTTGTCAGGCGGTCCTGAACCGTTGCCGACCCCACGTACAAGCCCAGCACCACAATGGCGGGTGTGAAGGCGAGTACCACCAGGCGCAGGCGTTTGGGGGTGGCCCACATGGTTCCCAGCGAAATGAGGGCCACCGCCACCGCATACCCGGTCCGCCCTGCCAGCAACAACAAGGTGTTGATCAGGGCTGCCGCCGCAAGAAAACTGCCAAGCCATTGGGGCCAGAGCCGCTCGGTACGCAAATGCCAGAACACCGCAGCGGCAGTGGCAAATAAGATGGACAGGTCGAGGTAGCTTGAAAAGACCACGTATTTGCCAGCCGAAGTGACGTCCCATGGGTTCGACGCGCCAGCCGCCAGAAGCCAGGAGGCCAATAACAAAAGCGTCTGCCCCGCGGCAAAAGTCATGATCGCCATGCGCGCTTCCTGCTGCGTTCGGATCAAGAACACCAGCAGCAGCACCGTCAGCAGCTTGCCGTGCTTGACCAGGGCCAGCAGCCCCAAGCCTAGGTCTGCCTCGGTCCAGAGCAGACTCAGTGAAAACAAAAGCAGAATGCCCAGCACCGCCCAGGGCGTGCGCAGCTGATTCAAGCCATGGTCGCTGCGCTGGTGGAGGTGGTTTGAAACCAGGCAAACCAGACCAGCCAGAACGAGAAGCACTTTTGCCAGACTGATCCATGCGATCGGCAGTGCCACTGACAGGGCTGTCAGGCAGACAATGACGAGCCGCAAACTCCAGATGGAGCGTGACGTGGCTTCAGAAAGTGGCATGCGGTGAGGTACGGAAAGTGCGCCTTAAAGACCGGGGCGTGACCCATCGGCCGCCTGCTTCGGCAGCTGCCATTGCTCGCCCTTCTGGATTTCAATGGCTTTGACATAGCGGTAAAACGTGCCTTCAAAGTTGCCGACCGCAATGACAAAACCAGGCCAGCCATCCAGAAATCCCCGCTTAAAAATATAGTGCTTCACAAACGACCACAGGCCATGGGTCAAGGCAGACCCCATGGACAACGGGCGTTCTGCGATGCGCGGTGCGCCAAGCGACGAATACCGGTTGGCCTTATGCATCACCTCGCTCATGTTCTTGAACGGGAGTTGCCAGATGGCATTTTTCAGGTGGCCGATGGGTTTGGACGAGGTCAGGATGTAGTTCTCATGGACCGGCTTCTGGTCGTAATGCATGTAGCCTTTGCGAAACACCTGGGGCTGGCGGTAGTTGGGGTACCAGCCAGAATGCCTGATCCATTGGCCCATGAAGAAATTCCGCCTGGGAACCCAATAGGCGTCCAGCGCATCGGGGGCCGCGATCAGGCTGCGTATTTCCTGCTGCGCTTCAGGGGTGCATCGCTCGTCGGCGTCAAGGCTGAAAATCCATTCATGTGAGCAGGCTGCAAGGGCCTGGTTGCGCAGGTCGCCAAACCCCTTGAACTCCACCTGAACCACTTTGGCACCCAGGCTGGCAGCGATTTCGGCGGTACCGTCTGTGCTCCAGGAATCCACCACAATAATCTCGTCGGCCCAACGGACACTTTCAATCGTGGCGGCCACTTTTTCAGCTTCGTTGTAAGCAATTGTGTAGACGGAAATCTTGCTCATGGGGAATGTTAGTATTCGGCGACTTAAGCGCGCTGTGAGCGTGGCGGTCGCCGAGTAGTCTAGTTCAAAATGGATTCTTCCGAGCCTGTATCAATAGTGATCACGACGTACAACCGCAGCGATGCGTTGCTGGCGGTACTCCATGGTCTGTCCATGCAGACAGACCGGAATTTTGAAGTGATCGTGGCCGATGATGGCTCCAGGGCCGAGCACCGCCGGGCCATCGCCGGGTCTGCAATCGCGCGTGAATTGAAAGTGACCTGCATCTGGCATCCTGATGTGGGTTTCACCGCGTCGCGCATACGCAATCGGGGTGTCACCGCAGCGAGCTACCGGTATATCGTCTTTCTGGATGGTGATTGTGTGCCTGAAGTGGACTTCATCGCCCGCCACAAGGCGCTGGCTGAGAGCGGCTTTTTCGTCAACGGCAGTCGCGTACTGCTGTCGCCGGAGTTGACACGTGAGGTGGTCGCGCTGGGTGCTTCCGGTGTCGGCGAGCAGATTTGCGATCGGGGGGCTGCGTACTGGCTCCGGCAGCGATTTCAGGGTCGCGCTAGCAAGCTCACAGGGTTGCTTCGCCTGCCGGATGGTCCTTGGCGGGTGAATCGCAAATTCACCTGGACGGGCATCCGCAGTTGCAATATGGGCGTATGGAAAACCGATTTCGCCCGCGTAGACGGGTTTGACGAGTCCTTTGTGGGCTGGGGTCATGAGGATGCCGACTTTGTGCTGAGGCTTCACCATGCCGGTGTGGCGCGAAAAAACGGATTTTGTGCCACCGAGGTATTTCACCTTTGGCATCGGGAGGCCAGCCGCGACCAGGAGTCCCGCAACGCGAAGGTCGTCACCGAGCGATCAAAAACCGGGGTTACCCGGGCTGCCTTGGGTTATTCTCAGCAACGTGTCAATGATGATGCGTTGATTACAAGACTTGGAAAATGAATTGATGATCAAGCGCTTTTTTTGTTGCCTTTTGCTTTGCCTGCCGGGTCTTGCCGTACAGGCGCAGTTCCGGGTGGAAGTGTCGGGTGTGGGGCTGACGCAATTACCCATTGCCGTCTCAGCGTTTCGGGGCGACGATGCCTCACCCCAGAAGATAGGTGCCATTGTTCTTGCGGACCTGGAACGCAGTGGCCAGTTTCGCTCGATCGAAGCCACCGGCAGCACCATGGATGAAGCCACCCGGCCCGATGTCTCGCCTTGGCGGCAAAAAGGAGCCGACTCGCTGGTTGCCGGTAGCGTGACCCGGCTGGCGGATGGCCGGTTTGATGTGCGATTTCGTCTGTGGGATGTGGTGCGAGGTCAGGATCTGGGAGGGCAAAGCTATGCGGTGACCCAGGCCGACCTGCGGCTTGCAGCGCACCGGATTGCCGATGTCATCTACGAAAAGCTGACAGGTGAGAAGGGTGTGTTTTCGACCCGAATTGCCTATATCACCAAGTCTTCGTCGCGCTATAACCTCTGGGTGGCAGACGCCGACGGCGAAAACGCGCAGTCTGCGCTGGCCAGCCCTGAGCCCATCATTTCACCGGCCTGGTCGCCCAATGGTTCGCAACTGGCCTATGTGTCGTTTGAGTCACGTAAGCCTGTGGTCTATTCCCATGATGTGTCAACTGGCAAGCGCCGCCTGATTGCCAATTTCCGGGGCTCCAACAGTGCGCCAGCCTGGGCACCGGACGGACGCACGCTGGCCGTGACCCTGAGCCGTGACGGCGGCTCGCAGCTCTACACCATGGATGCGGCCGGCGGCGAGCCGAAACGTCTGGTCCAATCGGGCAGCATTGACACAGAGCCCGCCTATTCGCCTGATGGCAAGAGCATTTACTTTGTCAGCGACCGGGGCGGCGCACCGCAAATCTACCGGATGGGCACGGCCGGTTCGAACATCGAGCGCGTGACGTTCTCCGGCAACTACAACATCTCACCTGCGCTGAGCCCGGATGGCCGCTGGCTGGCCTATATTTCAAGGGTCAACGGCGCGTTCAAACTGCATGTCATGGAGCTTGCGAACGGGGTTGTGAACATGATCACCGACACGGTGGCCGATGAAAGCCCCAGCTTTTCGCCGAACAGCCGCCTGGTGGTCTATGCCACGTCGGTGCAAGGCCGCGAAGCCTTGATGACGACCACCGTGGACGGCAAAATCAAGGCCCGCTTGTCGGGACAGGGTGGGGATATTCGGGAACCGGATTGGGGTCCGTTCCAGAAGCAATAAGTCGCAGTGGGATTCAGGATCAACCTTTTGGAGAGTAAATGATGAAGCACTTTTTTCTCGCCGTTGGCGTGGCAGCATTGCTGGCAGCCTGTGGGTCCGCCGTCAAACTCGACAACGTCCCGGTGGAGGACAAGTCCGGCACGCCAGTCACGCAGTTGGGTACTTCGAGCAGTCCGGGTAGCGACTCGGGTTCTGTGGGCAAGAGCAGTGTGGCATCCGTCGATCTTGGGAAAACTTCGCAGGATGCTGCTGCGCAGGCTGGTGCCAGGGTGATCTATTTTGATTACGACAGCTTTGCCATCAACCCCGAGTATCAGACGGTGGTCGAATCGCACTCCCGGTACATCAAGGCAGACAGGAACCGCAAGGCTGCCATTGAAGGCCATACCGACGAACGGGGCGGGCGCGAATACAACCTGGCGTTGGGGCAAAAGCGGGCCGAGGCCGTCAAACGCGCGCTTGGGCTGCTGGGTGTCAATGATGCCCAGGTCGAAGCTGTGAGCTTTGGCAAGGAAAAACCTGCGGCGCAAGGTGCTGATGAGGCTGCCTTTGCCAAGAACCGCCGCGCCGAGATCGCTTACCGATGAGTTACGGTGGTTCTTATTCAATGAAACCGGCGCGCTTTGCGTCAGGTTTTCTTGTCGCGTTACTGTGCGTGGGTCCCGCCAGTGCGGGCCTGTTTGACGATGAAGAGGCTCGCAAAGCCATTCTTGACCTTCGCCAGCGTGTGGAAACGGTGCGCCAGGACGCAGACCAGAAATTGACGGAGCAGGCGCGGCGTGCCAGCGAAGAAAACGCCCAGCTCAGGCGCAGCCTGCTTGATCTGCAAAACCAGATTGAGGCGGTACGTGCCGATGTGGCCCGGCTCAGGGGCCAAAATGAACAACTGGTGCGGCATATCCGCTTTGCGGGTAGCGCCTCAGG
>JANOAP010000331.1:0-1688 GCA_031411175.1 Rhodoferax sp.
TACAGGTCGGAATATTTTTCAACGACCGGGAGTTTGGCAAAGCTGGCCGGGAGGTCATGCAACTGGCCGACAAGGTTAACGCTTATGTCGCAGTTACGCAGCCGTGGGTTCTTGCAAAGCAGGAAGGTGCATCTGATGAGCTCCACAAAGTTTGCAGCACCCTGATTCGGTGTTTTGAAGTACTGACTCGCATGCTGACACCAGTCTTGCCACAAACTGCACTGCGTGTGGGCAAACTTCTCGGCATCAGTTTCGGGCAGTGGGCCGGGCATTCTCTGACCCAACGCATCCAAAAGTTTGAACACCTCATGCAACGCGTCACCCCCGAGCAGCTTGAAGTATTGTTTGAGGTCCCAGCCCAGGCAGAACAAGCTCAACCAGCTATAGAAACAGTAGCACCCGGTGGCGAAGCAATCGCCCCCACCATCACCATCGATGACTTCGCCAAGATCGACCTGCGCATTGCAAAGATCATCAACTGCGAAGCCGTAGAAGGCTCAACCAAGCTGCTGCGCCTGACCCTGGATGTGGGTGAAGGAAAACACCGCAACGTGTTCAGCGGCATCGCCAGCGCCTATAAGCCTGCCGACCTCATCGGCAAACATACCGTGATGGTGGCCAACCTGGCACCGCGCAAGATGAAATTCGGCATCAGCGAAGGCATGGTGCTGGCCGCCAGCCATGGCGATGAGAAGGCCAACCCCGGCATCTATGTGCTGGAGCCCTCACCGGGTGCGCAGCCAGGCATGCGCGTGCGCTGACCGGCTTTGCCCAGTCGCATAATCCTGTCTTGCAAAGGAGTTGCCATGACCGAAACCCTAGCCAAACCCGCCGCCGCCGACAAGGCCGCCTACCGCAACTACGCCGCCCCCCAGGTCAGCGAAACCTTTGACCGTGTGCGCGAGTTTTACCGGCTCAACCACCGGCACCAGACGCATGGTTTTGCGCGCGAGAAGCGGGCTGAATTCCTGAGCTTCACCCGCCAGCGCATGACCCCCTGGGACGCGCTGGACTACCTCAACACGCTGGTGGACGACAGCGACCCCGACATCAACCTGCCGCAGATTGACCACCTGATTCAAACCGCCGAAGCCATACGTGCCGACGGCAAGCCCGACTGGATGGTGCTGACCGGCTTTGTGCACGACCTGGGCAAGGTGCTGTGCCTCTTTGGTGAACCCCAATGGGCCGTGGTGGGTGACACCTTTCCCACCGGCTGCGCCTATTCGCCCAAAATTGTTTACAGCGAATTCTTTGCGGCCAACCCCGACATGCAGCGGCCAGAATTACAGACCCTGCATGGCGTGTACACAGCGGATTGCGGGCTGGACGCAGTGCAGATGAGCTGGGGCCATGATGAATACCTGTACCACCTGCTGCGCGACTACCTGCCCATGGAAGCGCTCTACATGATCCGCTACCACAGCTTTTATGCCTGGCATCGCGAGGGGCAGTACGACCACCTCTGCAATGCGCAAGACCGTGCCATGCTGCCGTGGGTACAGCTGTTCAACCCTTACGACCTGTACACCAAGAGCCCGACCCGGCCCACGCTGGCGTCCGTGAAACCCTATTACGAAGACCTGCTGGCCAAGTACCTGCCCGCTACGTTGCAGTTTTAGCGCGCCACATCAAGGGCTGGACGCAGGCGCCGCCAATGATTCCATTTATCCGCGGCTGGACTGACG
>JANOAP010000332.1:0-3620 GCA_031411175.1 Rhodoferax sp.
GCTGACCTGGCCGATCGCGTTGAGCGCATCGTGGGTGAGATAGCGCTGGGCGCAACCGGTTTCCTGGCAGACCAGGCGCACCGCTTCCAGTTTGTTGAGCAGGTCGCCGGCGCTGGTATTGATGTGGGTCAGGCGGTTCACCGTCTTGCCGCTGGTGTGCTGCACGGCGCGCATCACCGGAGCGTACTTGTCCTTCAGCGCGTAGTCGTAGGTCAAGGCGATCGCATTGAGGCCGGGCTGGAAGGCGGGCTCGTCGGCGACACTCTCCACCCGGCGGCCGTCGACGAAGACATGCGGCTTGAAGCGGCGCAGGGACTCGCGGTAGTCCTGGCCAGACATCATGGTGGAATTTACGATGTTCATAAAATACTCCATAGTTTAATAATTTCATTATTGATTTAATATTTAAATATTGTTCAATAAAGTAAACAAGATCATAAATAAATAAACAAAATAAGCGTTCTGAAGGTATAGTGGATCAATGCATGCCAAGCTCCAACGCCAGCAAGCCAATACCGACGCACGTCGCGCCCTGGTGCTGGATGCCGCTCGCAGCGTCTTTGCCGAAGCCGGGATTGAAGGGGCCAGCATCCGTGAAATCGCCAAAAGAGCTGGCTACACGCCGGGTGCGATCTATTCGTATTTCGACAGCAAGGAAGCCATCTATGGCGCGCTGCTGGGCGAATCGCTGGAGCGCCTCAACACCGTCGTAATTCAGGCGCGGGCATTCAAAAATAAGCCCGAAAAAACACTGCAGTCCCGAGCCCAGGCCTGGTTCGGCTTCTATCTGACCCACCCGCGCGATCTGGACCTTGGTTTTTATCTGGTGCAGGGCATGAAGCCGCGCGGCCTGACGCAAGTGCTCAATACCCAGTTGAACGAACGGTTGCATGATGCACTACGGCCGTGCGAAGTCGCCCTGCAGGACATCGGGCTGGGCCCAGCGGATGCCCTGCGCGAATCTACTGCCCTGTTTGCCCATGGCGTGGGGCTGCTGCTGCTGCTGCACACCGGCCGCATCCGCATGTTTGGGCAGTCGGCGCAAGACTTGTTTGGGCGCTATCTGTCGCAATTGATTTCGCGCTGCCAGCCAGGCGATCACCCAGGTCCGGGCGAGGTGTCAAAGCCTGGCGCTTCATCGGATCTGTTGCCGGGTGACCAGCAGGCGGACCTATTTGCCTGAGCCTTGCGGCGCATTCCCCTGAATCTCTTCAATAATTGCGGGGTTCGTTCCTCTCAGAAAGCTCTCCATGTTGCTAGATGCCCTTGAATCCCAGTTGGTGCTGGTCGATTACCAGACCCGGCTGATGCCTTCCATTTTTGAGAACCCCGCCGTGCTTGCCAACGCCGTGCGCTTGGGCCAGATCGCGCGGCTGCTGGAAGTGCCGGTGTGGGGCACGGAAGAAAACCCGTCTTCGCTGGGCCCGAACACGCCCGAGATTCGCGCGCTGTGCGACCAGACTCTGAGCAAGATGCAATTCAGCGCAGTGGAGGAGGGCCTGGGCGAATGGCTGCGCCCCCCTGCCAAACCACCGGCCGGCAATGCCCGCAGCCTGCCAAAGCACCTGCAAAAGCCGCAGGTCGGCGCGCCATCGCGCAACACCATCGTCATCGCTGGTTGCGAAGCCCATGTGTGTTTGCTTCAAACCTCGCTCGACCTGCTGGAAGACGAGTTTGACGTGTGGGTGGTGACCGACGCGTGCAGTTCCCGCACCGAACGCAACCGCGACGCCGCCTTTGACCGTCTTGCCGGGGCAGGGGCCGAATTGGTCACCACGGAAATGGTGGCGTTTGAGTGGCTGCGCAGCGCCGAGCACCCCGCCTTCAAGGAAGTGCTGGCGCTGGTGAAATGATTTCCGGGCGTGAAATGGGCCCGAGGACAGCGCTGGGATCACCGAGCAGACGTTTTGCCTGGCGATAGCGTGTAACCCAAGACCATGGTTTGAGGCACTGTGGGCCCATGCACGTGGCTCGTGAAGCTCATTCCTGCACCGTCAAATCCTCCACGGACAATCTCGGTTAAACACCTTTCGCCGGTTCAGATCGTGATTGCCGATGTCACAAAATGGCGGCAAATGTCGCCACCTATCGGCAAGTCGTGGCCGACCCGCTCAAGGGCCATGTAGCCATGGCGTTTGCGGTGGTCAAGGACGCCACCTTGCTGACCCATGACGCGGCGATGCTCAAGCTGGAAGGTGAAATCATGAAGCGGGTGGACGGCGACCTGGGCGCTGTCGCACGTCCGGCCCGGGTCCGGTTTGTCACCGTGTTGCCGAAAACCCGGAGCGGAAAACTGCTGCGCCGGGCGGTGCAGGCGGTTTGCGAGAGGCGCGATCCAGGTGATTTGACCACCATGGACGACCCCGCTGCGTTGCAGCAAATCAGGGACTTGTTCAAGGTTTAGGCCCGGATTTCAGCGACACACTTCATAGTCCCGGCTGGTCCCGGCGGGGTGGAGCGCCATTCGGTGGCACAATCCAACCCGTACCAAAGCCCCTTCCTAGGCAACAGTCGCATCCGCCAACCGGTCAAGCCGTGTCGCGGAAGGTTTTTTTAACCACTCAAGTTTCCCCAAGGGAAATGGAGGTCAGCGGAATATGAGTCAAGTCCCATCGGCACCATCCAACGGTTCCGTCTATACAGCCTACCAAGGCAACACCTACCTCTTTGGCGGCAATGCGCCTTATGTCGAGGAGATGTACGAAAACTACCTTGCAAACCCTGGCAGCGTGCCAGATTCCTGGCGCGATTATTTCGACGCCCTCCAGTATGTACCCGCCGTAGACGGCAGTAACACCAAAGACGTGCCGCACCTGCCGGTCATCAATGCTTTTGCCGAACGCGCCAAGCAGGGTGGCACCCGGGTGGTCATGGCCACTGGTGCAGATTCCGAGATGGGAAGAAAGCGCACCGCCGTCCAGCAACTGATTGCGGCCTACCGCAATGTGGGTGCCCGCTGGGCTGACCTGGACCCGCTCAAGCGCACCGAACGTGAAAAGATTCCCGACCTGGAGCCCTCGTTTTATGGCTTCAATGACGCGGATCAGGAAACGGTGTTCAACACCAGCAACACCTTCTTTGGCAAGGAAACCATGAGCCTGCGCGAGTTGCTGAACGCGCTGCGCGAGACGTATTGCGGCACGATTGGTGCCGAGTTCATGTACAGCACCGACCAGAACCAGAAGCGCTGGTGGCAACAAAAACTCGAAGCGGTGCGCTCCAAGCCGCAATTTACGGCAGAGAAGAAGCTGCACATTCTGGACCGACTGTCCGCAGCTGAAGGGTTGGAGCGGTTCCTGCATACCAAGTACACGGGTCAAAAGCGCTTCTCGCTCGAAGGTGGCGAGAGCTTCATTGCCAGCATGGACGAGCTGATTCAGCGTGGCGGTGCCGTTGGTATCCAGGAAATCGTGATCGGCATGGCGCACCGCGGTCGCCTCAACGTGCTGGTGAACTCCCTGGGCAAGGTGCCCGCCGACCTGTTCGCCGAGTTTGACCATACCGCGCCTGAAGAGCTGCCCAGCGGTGACGTCAAATACCACCAGGGCTTCAGCTCGGACGTGTCCACGCCCGGCGGCCCGGTGCACCTGACGTTGGCGTTCAACCCTTCGCACCTGGAA
>JANOAP010000333.1:0-17893 GCA_031411175.1 Rhodoferax sp.
CCACAAACCAGATCTGGTCGCGCCGGAACAGGCCGTAAGCATCAAGCAGCGAGGTGTCGTGCGTGGTGAAGACGAGCTGAGCGTTACCGGTGTTGACCTCAGGCCGGTGAAACAAGCGCACCAAAGCCTGCACCAGCAGCGTGTGCAGGCTGGTATCCAGTTCATCCACCACCAGCGTTATGCCCTTGTTGAGGATGTCAAGGATGGGGCCAGTCAAGAACAACAGTTTTTGGGTGCCGCTGGATTCGTCTACCAGGTCGAAAACAGCCTTGCCTTGCTCGGTGATGTGGTGAAACTTCACTTCGTCCACGGCCTGCTCGCCGGCTGTCTCCTCGCGTTTGCCGGAGGCGAGATCGAAACTGATGGTGTGCACCATGGCCTGTTTGGTGGCCACTTCAATGTCGGCGATGCTGATATCAGCGGCACGCAGAAACTCGCAAATAGCTTTGCGCTGCGACTCTTGTTTGAGCATTTGCACCGATAACGCCGGCGATAACGGTGACTGCTCGTTGAAAATCACAAGTCGATTGGCGAACCAGTCAAATACCGGGCGCAATGCCTCACTGTTGAGTTGCACCGCCACTGACAGAAACAAGGCATTGGAGCGGGTAGCGCCCTCCCACAAGTTCTTGGCCCCCTTTAGGCTGGGGCCGAACTCATACACATCCTTGCCGCTTTCGGCATCAAAGTGGCGCTCGAACCAGCGTTGTGGCTTGAACGCCTTGTAGACCAGAAGTTGCTCACTGACGATGCGTTGCGCATTCATTGCAAAACCATACTGGTAACGCACGCCGGAGAGGATGAAGGTGACCTCGAACTCCGTTGGCTGACTGCCTGATGTGGCGTCCAGCTTGAAGGAGTGGAGTCGGTCAAAGGTCTGACCCGGCTGCAGAGCGGCCGATTCCAGCACCACGCCACGCATGTACTGGAGGGCCTTGATGAGGTTGGACTTGCCGCTGGCGTTTGCACCGTATACCACCGCGCTCTTGAGCAAATGCGGGGCAGCCTTCAGCCCTGTATCAAGGGCATGGGTGTCCAGCAAGGTCTTTTCGGAGGACGCAACAAGGCTGAGTACCTGTTCGTCGCGCAGACTGCGGAAGTTTTTGATGCGGAACTCGACCAGCATTGCATTTACCTAATATATAAAATATATCTAAATTATGCACTTTAATTGCAAATTTAATGGTTATTTGTCCGTAAACATGGCTTTCATGTTGAACGTCAAGTAGACCAAGTTCCCCCGGCCCCGTGAACTCCACATGCGCATTCCCTCCGGGCTCAGGAACGCCCAGGAAGACATACTGGACCACGGGTTGTGGGTGCGCTGCCGTGTGATCATCCGGTGGTGGTGGCAGCGCCACTGGCCTGATCCAATCGTTTCTGTCCATCAAATACGCCATTTGCCACTCGCCACGTCGCATTTGCTAAAAATACAGAAGTGGTTTGACGGGCTCACTTGATGCATTTACAATTTAGATAAATTAAATCTAAATTGTAAAAATGATTCCTCGCTCTGCGTCCGATACGCTCAAAAGCCTGGCCAAGGGCTACCCGATCCTGGCCATCACCGGGCCTCGCCAGTCGGGTAAAACAACGTTGGCAAAGAGCACATTTCCCGACATGCCCTATGTCTCGCTGGAAGACCTCGATACACGGGCCTTTGTCGACGAGGACCCGCGGGGCTTTCTGGCGCGGTTTCCAAAAGGGGCGATCGTGGACGAGGCGCAGCGCTGTCCCGCGCTGTTTTCCTACCTGCAAACCAGGGTCGATGCCAACCAGCGCATGGGTGAGTTTGTCTTGACCGGCTCGCAGCAGTTCGGACTGCTGTCCAGCATCACCCAAAGCCTGGCAGGCCGGGTGGGGCTGGTGCAACTGCTGCCCTTTGCCGTGCAGGAATTGCAAGCTGCGGGGGTGGCATTGCCCAGCCTGGATGATGTGCTTTGGCGGGGTCTGTATCCGCCGCTGTATGACCGGGCGCTGGCACCCACCCAGTGGTTTGCCAATTACGTCACCACCTACGTGGAGCGGGATGTCCGCCAGATCATCGAAGTGCAAAACCTGAGCCTGTTTCAACGCTTCCTGAAAATGTGCGCTGCCCGGTCCGGGCAACTGCTCAACATGAGCAACATGGCCAACGATTGCGGCGTGTCTTACAAAACGATTGGTGCGTGGCTATCAGTGCTGGAAGCGGGCTACGTGATTTTCCTGTTACAGCCCCACCATCAAAATTTCGGAAAACGATTGGTCAAAACCCCCAAGCTCTACTTCCACGACACGGGCCTGGCCGCTTACTTGCTGGGCATTGCCGACCCCGAACACATGGCAACGCACGCGTCCCGAGGTGCGCTGTTTGAAAACATGGTGATTGGCGAGACCATGAAGCAGCGCTTCAGCCAGGGGTTGGCGTCAAACCTCTACTTTTGGCGCAACAACACGGGAGAGGAGGTCGATCTGCTGCAAGAGGAGGGGGCCAAATTGCGGCCCATCGAGATGAAATCCAGCCAGACTTTTCACACCAGTTTTTTGGACGGCTTGTTGAAGTGGGCCCGCTACGCTGGCGATGCCGCCTTGCCTGCGCGCCTGGTCTATGGCGGCGAGGAGAACATGCTTCGCATTGGTGTTGCCGTTCAATCGTGGCGGGCTATGCAGGACGTTTGACAGGCCCTTGAATGCGGTTGGAGCCCGGTGCCAGCAGCGTGGGTGCGGTGCCGTATGATCATCTGGCTGCGGTTGCAGCGCCACAGGCCTGATCCTTTGTACGGACCATTGGCGTACAATTTGGGCCTGAATCAACGCACACTTGAGCATGGGTTTCTTCCTCTGACAATCCTGAAAGGGCGATCATGCAAGCCACAACATCTACCCCAGACAAGGCACGTGGCGCTCGCCTGGAAGCCCGTGTCAGCAGCGCTCAAAAAGCGCTGTTCCAGCGCGCGGCAGACCTCTCCACCCGCACCTTGAGCGAGTTTGTCGTTGCCAGCGCGCAAGAGGCGGCTAACAGGATCATCCAGGATAACGAAGCGATCCAGTTGACGCGTGCCGAGCAAATTGCGTTTGTTTCAGCCCTGCTAGACCCGCCAAAGCCCAATGCGCGGCTTCGCCAGGCGGCTAAAAAGTACCGCGCCCACAAAGCCGCTTGAGCACCCGTGCCAAAACCTGGGCTGCGCGCCGCATACCGGATAGAGCCGCTTCAAAAGTCACACCATCGCGATGCGTTTCGATGCGGCAGTGCCGCACTTGACAGGTACTTGCAGCAACAAGCACGCCAAGATTCCGAAAAACGTGCTGCCGCCCCTTTCGTTCTGGTCGCCGCATCTGCGCCTGAAGTTTTGGGCTATTACACCCTGTCCGCGTCGCAGGTCAACGCGCACGAGGTGCCGCTCAATTTGCTGAAAAAACTGCCGCGTTACCCACAACTGCCAGTGACGCTGCTGGGCCGCCTTGCGGTTGACCAGCAGCTCAAGGGCCAAGGCATAGGCGAGTTTTTATTGATGGATGCGCTCAGTCGAAGCCTGGCCGCGTCAAGCGGCATTGCCGCGATGGCGGTACTGGTTGATGCCAAAGATGAGCCCGCTGCCGCGTTCTATGCCCACTTCGGCTTCTTGCCGCTGAATGCGCTGGGGAGCAGGCTTTTTTTGCCGATGGCAACAGTGGCGGCTTTGTTTGGGTAATGGGTCTGCCATGTTGCCCTCAAGTTCCCGCGCGATCAGCAGTTCTTGGTTTGAGTCTGGATTGGCGAACCTCTGGATATTAAGTCCCGCGCTGACGTTCGGTTGACCAGTTTGAATTGGCTGCATTGGGCCAGGTGCGGTAGCCAAGCGCGCATTGACTCAAAGACAGGGATTTCCCCAAGCATCTGCATTCAACTAAAGATCTTTTACATTTTTTTCATGTTGGGTGCGTTTGTCTGACATGCTCGCTTCGGACTGAACGTGCTGGATCTCTTTAGCTATCGCTGCTCTTGCGAATTCACGCTGTGCATGCTCGATCAAATACTCAGAAGACGTGTATTCAATAAATGAGTATTTTTTGTAAGAAGCACCAAGATATTCCACTTTGATGAAGTGATTACCAATCGCCCACTGATGAAATACCTTAAGGGGTGCATCGCGGCATCCACCTAACCAGCTTCCGCAAAAAAGCTCGGACCTGCTTTTATAAGGCCCGTAACGGTCCTTTAGTCCCTCAAGGAGGGGAGCAATCTCACGGTTAACTGGATTTCGGACCACAAAGTCCAGATCATCATATGTTGGCGATCTTTTATCACGTGGACTTCCCGTGCGAGTCGAAAAATCCTTGCCGGGCGCAAAATTAATTGTTATTTTCCCAAGGCGATCTTTGTAAAAATCGATGATGAGAGAAGTGATCTTCATTCCAGCGATCGTTTCATCACTCCGAATGCTGCATGTCACGTCACCATCTATTATTCGAGATGCACGAGCAAATTCTTTATTCAGGACTACCAGATGTTTGTTCTGCAGAATATTTCTTTTGGATGACTTACTTGAGTCATCGCCTTGAAGGGTTTTGCTATTCGATTTGCATTTGAAATTGTCTTTTTGCAATGCACCGTATGATTCGCCCAACAGAATGCTCTTAAATCCAATTGGTATGTCATCAGTCTTCTGCTGCGCACTAACGGCACCTACAAAACACATGGACGCACTTAAAAGGGCAGGATAAGTATGGTGGCGCATTTAGGCTGTTCTGGTTGGATTGTTGAGCCTTTCAGATTGCAAAGCCGCTTCAACCATTGTGTTGCACTGCGAATGCTCAGTTGAATTCATTCCCAGCATAGTTTAAAGCCGGGAGATGCCGTCGAAAGACCGCTTGGGGGCGTTAAGAGTTATCGGGATTTTTGGCGGCAATTAACTCGTAAAGGTTGAAAGCCGACAGCCGAATCTCCAGACAGTGGACACTCAAATCCTATTGTTTGGCGCATTAACGTCGAAGGCAGCCTGCCAGCTACACTTGTGGCGAAACGGTCGCCTGTAGTGGCGAGTCTGAGTTGGTCGATCTATTAGCCCTCATTCCCACACCTTGTGACACCATTTCATCTTCTTGCCACTTCCGCACGGACAGGGTAAGTACGGGCCGTGTTGAGGCAGGCGCGGCAAGACACCCAAGAAGGCACTTGCGCGGCGAGCTTGGATCACATGATATTCCTCGGCCTCCTCGTCACGCAATGAAATCTCCCCGAACTGCTTGACTCGGTCACCCCGATTTAGAAGTTCAAATTCTTCCGTGAATGTATCGAGATACGCTTGAACAAGCGGGTCTTGAACCACAGCCCTCCGAACATTGTTGATTTGCCGATCTTCGTATCGGAGAGCCGGATCAAGCAGGAAAAAGACGCGAGCAGTTTCTGAATTCTTCGGCGCGATGTCTAGGTACTCACCAATTGGAGAAAGCCACACCGAATGAGCCTCCGCCTCAACAAACACGCCCGGGAGTTCCCACAGCGACCAGCCAAGAACCTGTGAACCACCTTCTGCTTGAACGCGCTCGGGAACATGAATGAAGCAATCGTTCGCAGACGCATTCTTCAGCGGAACAACGTCAACGTAGACTGGTTGACCAGACGGAACGAGTTCCTCAATCAGGGCGTGCAGTGACGTGCCCACACCCGCTGGCGTGACGGGTTTCCAGATTATTGACAGAGGGCTTACGTTGGAGTTAGAGCTCTTCATGCAGGTCGTGCTCTTTCAGAGAACCAAGCAATACGAGGAATGCATCGAGCGCACTTTGCACGAATGGCTGCCGATCCAGGTATGGCTGGATAAACAAGTAGGCCCTGAGAAGGATGATTACGCGACGCGACCTCTCCGCGTGGAAGTCACTGGGAAGTTCAATTGCGTGAGGATAGCCATCTGGGCCAGCGTAAAGAATGTGGTTTCGCGCGTTGGCCTGCTCGCGCACGTACGAGAGTACGTCCTTTGCGCCCTTAGCCTTAACGTATGCCTCCACTTGGCGTTTGTACGACAACCGCTTGTTATCGCTCGTCACTCCGAAGCTCAGTGGCGGTATGGGGTACGCCCACTTCTCCTCGCCTGCCACGGTCATGGGCAGCATGAGCGTGAGCCGCGTTTCGCCATCCAATTCCCTGAGATGGAACTTCGGCTCAAGGCCCTTTCCTCCCAGAATTTCGCTGAAAAACATCCCAAGGATCGCCAAGAACGGCATGACAGCGTTTTTATACGCGTGATCCTTCGGTCTCAGCAGACTCGCATTTCGATACCCGCGTTCCTTAAGACAGTACATGAGCCCAGATGCGGCCTCTTCTTCCGCAGTGAGCGCCCGGAATGCCGCCATGAGTGGATCGACGGGTTTGATCTGATCTGCGAGTTCCAGGTGGTTGAAAGCGTTCCGAAAGCAGGCGCGCGAGTGCAGGCGGGGAATGGCCTCGAGCAATTCACGGCACGTGCGGTCGAATGGGGTCAGTTCCATAGCGCGAGCTAACGAATAGCGTTTATCCGCCGCGCCACGACGCCAGTCAAGGCGCGCAAACTCAAACGAGGCGGATAAACCTTGTCGGACTGCAGCGCGGCCCTGAAGACGCTCTGGTCGGTGGCATCGGGGGTTGCAAGTTTTGCGCACGGGTGCATTTGCAAATTATGGCGTGTGTGCTGGTTGGTTCTATTGATTTCACGTAGTCGGGCATCACGGGCCGCACATCGTTGATTCGTGAAAGCCTCAAGGCGGTCTTCGCGTTTGGGTGTGGCGTTTGATGCGCTGATCCATTTTATTGCCGTCAATCGCGAATTCTTCGGCCCCAGCGTGAGCGGCCTCGGGCAACCTAGTGGTGCCAGCAGCGTGGGTGCGGTGCCTTATGATCATCCGGTGGTGGTTACAGCCCCACAGGCCTGATTCACCCACCTTTACCCACCAAATACGTCGCTAGCCCTTGTATACAGGGCTTGACCAGCTATTATTAACGTAGCAAATGCATGCTGTCGTCCTGAAATACTTTCTGGAGGTGGCCCGTTGCGGCTCCATCCGCAAGGCGGCGCAAAACCTGTTTGTGGCCTCCAGCGCGGTGAACCGCCAGATCCTGCGGCTGGAAGACGAGCTGGGCACCGAGCTGTTTGACCGGGTGCCCACCGGCATCCGCCTCAACCCGGCGGGCGAACGCCTGCAGCAGCATATTCGTGGCACGCTGCACGACTTCCACCTGATGCGCACCGAGCTGGATGCGCTCAAGGGCGAGCGCAAGGGGCATGTGGCCATCACCGCCATGGATTCGCTGCTCATCGACTTTCTGCCCGGTGCCGTGGAGGACTTCTCGGAAACCTACCCGGCCGTGCGCTATTCCATCTCGTCCGCCATGCCCAGCGAGGTGCCGGAGCGTGTGGTCAGCGGTGACAGCGACATTGGCATCTGCTACCTTGGCAAGCTGCCGGTGGGCTTGCAATGTGTTTCAAGCGTGCATTTCCCGCCCGGCGTGGTGATGGCACCCAGCCACCCGCTGGCGAAAAAGGCAGAAATCACCTTTGATGAATGCCGCAGCCATGCTTTCATCCAGATCAGCCGCATGTCGCCCATTCACAGCCTGGTGGTGCCCGACTTTTCAAAATTCTGGGATGAGCTGGTGCCAGCCATTTCATGCAACTTCACGCCGATGGTGAAGCGCCTGCTGATTGCGGGCAAAGGCATTTCCTTCTTTTCCAAGATCGGGGTGATGAATGAACTGGCACGGGGTGAAGTGGTCTGGCGGCCACTGGCCAGTGCGGCGGTGAACACCATCGAAGTGGGCATCCTGATCCCGAGCCACCGGACTCTGTCTCATGTTTCAATGCAGTTTGTGGAAAGAATCAGCCTGCGCCTGAAGCAGATGGAACTGGCGGCCAGCGTCTATTGAATTCCCCTGAAAATCACGTTCCTGTTGTGAAACCCTTGAGCTTTGCGGGCCTGATCGGGCACTACGTTCGCCAAAACTGGCCTTCGTATTCGCTCGCTGCCCTGATGCTGGGCGCGGTGAGCGCGCTCACGGTTTTCATACCGCGCCAGGTCGGGCGCATCGTGGACACCATGGCGGCGGGCCAGGCGGCGGGGCCTGCGCTGCTGCCGCAACTGGGGTCGATCTTGCTGGCCGGGCTGGCCATTTATTTTTTGCGGGCGGGGTGGCGCTTGCAGTTGTTCGGTGCCAGCTTCCGCCTGGGTGCCGAGCTGCGCGGCAGGCTGTATGCGCGGCTCAGCCAGCAGGGGCCGCCCTTTTACCAGCAAATGCGCACGGGCGACCTGATGGCCCTGGCCACCAATGACATTGATTCGGTAGAGCTGGCCGCTGGTGACGCCATGCTGGCCGGTTTTGACGGCAGCCTGACTCTGGTCCTGGTGGTTGCGATGATGACGCTGGGCGTTGACTGGCGTCTGGCCGGTGCGGCGATGCTGCTTTTTCCGGCGATGGCGCTGGCCTTCTGGCGCATCTCCGAGCACATCCACCAGGCGTCCAAAACATCGTTGGAGTGCTTTGGCAAGCTCAACGACCATGTGCAGGAAACCCTGACCGGCGTGCGTACCTTGCGCGCCCTGGGGCTGGAGGACCGCAGTGCCATGCGGTTTTCCGAACTGGCGAGTGCCGCGGCAGACGCCAGCCTGAGCGCGCAGCGCTGGGAGGCCGTTTTTGAACCCGTCGTCGGCATCACCCTGGTGAGCGCCACGGCGCTGACGTTGGGACTGGGCGGCTACCTGGTCTGGCAGCAGGAGCTGAGCATTGGCGCGATGACCACGTTCAGCATGTACCTGGGCCAGCTGATCTGGCCCATGTTTGCCATGGGCTGGGTGCTGGCTTTGATGGAGCGCGGGCGTGCCGCCTGGGGCCGCCTGCAGCCCGTGCTGGACGCCCCCTTGTCGGTGCAAGACCATGGTTTGCTGGCCCATGTGGCCCCAGGCGCGCTGGTGCTGGAGGGCATCAATTTCTCATACCCTGGCCACACCGCGCTGGCGCTCAAGAATGTGTCGCTGTCGTTGTCACCCGGCAGTACGCTGGGGCTGGTCGGCCCCACGGGGTCTGGCAAATCCAGCGTGCTGCGCCTGATCTTGCGGCAATACGCAGCGCAAACCGGACGCATCCATTGGGCCGGTCAGGCACTGGGGAGCTACCAGCTCAAGGGGTTGAACCATGCCATCAGTTGGGTGCCGCAGGAGCCGTTTCTGTTTTCAGCCTCAATTGCCGACAACATTGCCTTGGGCAAGCCGGACGCCACGCGCCCCCAGGTGCAGCAGGCAGCGCGTCTGGCGTCGATTGACGGCGATATAGAGCGCATGCCACAAGGCTTTGACACCCCGGTGGGTGAAAAAGGCATTGCGTTGTCGGGCGGCCAGCGCCAGCGCGTTGCGATTGCACGGGCCTTGTTGTCAGATGCCACGCTGCTCTTGATGGACGACGCGCTGTCTGCGGTGGACACGCAGACCGAGACCGATATTCTTTTGCATCTGCAGGAGATGCGCCGGGCCCGGCCCGACCGCGCCAGCCTCATCGTTAGCCACCGCTTGAGTGCGGTGATGGATGCCCAGCAGATTCTGGTGCTGCAACACGGCGAGGTTGTTGAGCAAGGCAGCCATGCCGAGCTTTTGGCGCTGGGCGGCTGGTATGCGGCGCAGTGGCAATACCAACAATTACAGCAACAATTGCAGGCCAGTCTTGATGCAGCCTGACGCGACCGATCACGCCTTTCCCCCGCGGGCCAACACCCGGCGCGCTATGGCGCTGCTGCTGCACGCAGCGGCACCGGAGCGTCGCCACGTCATCTTGGGCACCCTGTGGCTGGTGGTTGCGGCCCTGCTGGAAGCCGCAGGCCCGTTGCTGGGCAAATATTTCATAGACGAATACCTGCTGCCCCGGCGGCTGGTGCTGTCAGACATGGCCCTGCTGCTGGGGGGTATCTGGCTGGCGGGCTGTATTGGCAGCGGCATTCGTTATTTCCAGCTCACCCGCCTGGCAGGGGTTGCCATGCGGTCCGTGCAGCGCCTGCGTGAAGAGGTTTACGGCCATGTGTTGCGCCTGCCCATGGCTTTCTTTGACAAAGCCATCACCGGGCAACTGGTCAGCCGCGTGACCAACGATACCGAGCAGGTCAAGAACCTTTATGTGCAGGTGCTGTTCGTCATGCTGGACAGCAGCATTGTGGTGCTGGGCGCAATAGCGGCCATGGCGTGGCTGGACTGGCGTTTGATGCTGATCGTGGCCATTCTGATCCCGGCCGTGGTCGTGATTGTGTGGTTCTACCAGCGCCTGAGTGCACCCGCCGTGGCGCGCACCCGGCAAAAACGCAGTGACATCAACGCCCACGTGTCAGAGTCCATTGCGGGCATGGCGGTTTTGCAGGCCAGCAATGCGCAGCTGCGTTTCAGGGCCCGGTTTGATCAGACCAACCAGCAGCACCTGGACGCGCGCATGTCGGCCATGCGGGTCAACGCCTGGTTGCTGCGCTCCATGCTTGAAGTGATCAAGATCCTTTTGCTCACAGCCGTGATTTACAGCTTTGGCCAGCGTGTACTGAGTGCGGTGGAAGTGGGGCTGTTGTACGCCTTTGTGACCTACCTTGGGCGGGTGGTGGACCCGCTGGTGCAAATCACCCTGCAGTTCAGCCAGTTGCAACAGGCCATCGTGTCAGCCGCGCGGGTGGATGCCCTGTTGCAAGAGAAGCGGCCACTAGCGGTTAACAACACCGCCAGGCTTTCCAGAGGCAGCATCAGCCTGCAAGACATCCGGTTTGGCTACAACCCCGCAACGGAGGTGCTGCACGGTTTAAGCCTTGACATCCCCGGTGGCAGTTTCTACGGGTTGGTGGGCCACACCGGCAGTGGCAAATCAACCCTGTTGAGCTTGCTCCTGCGCTTTTACCAGGTGCAAAGCGGAACCATCGCCATGGACGGCCAGGGGTTGGGCAGCTTTAGCGATGCGCAGTTTCGCGCGGATGTCGGGCTCGTTCCCCAAGACCCGTTTTTGCTGGCAGCCTCAGTGCGGGACAACATTGACATGGGCCGTGGCTTTAGCCAGAGCCAGATTGAAACCGCAACCCAGGCCGCACATTGCCATGCCTTCATCACACAACTGGAGCAGGGTTACGACACGCCTTTGGGGGAGGGCGGTGCACGCTTGTCGGTGGGGCAAAAGCAGTTGATTGCCATTGCCCGTGCGCTTGCCGGGCAACCCCGCATCCTGTTTCTGGACGAAGCCACAGCGCACATTGATTCCGAGACCGAGCAAATCGTGCAACTGGCCTTGTCTGAGTTAAAGGGCCGGGTGACGGTGGTGGCGATTGCGCACCGGCTATCGACCATCAGGGATGCCGACCGGATCGTGGTGCTGAACCATGGCCGCATTGACGAGCAGGGCACGCATGCCGACCTGATGGCCATTGACCAGGGGATCTACCAACGGCTGTATTTGTTGCAGCAAATGGACGAGTCGTGAACTGCCGGTGGCCCCAACTCTGTTACGAGGCGCCAAACTCCTGTCCCAGCTCTTTGGCCCGCCGCTGCGCGGCCAGCATGGCATCTATAAGCAACTGCTTGATGTGGTTGTGCTCCATGGACGTGATCGCCGCATGGGTGGTGCCGCCTGTGGACGTGACGCGCTGGCGCAAGACCTCGGGCGGTTCAGTGCTGGCGCGTGCCAGTTCACCGGCACCAATGAAGGTGGCCGCGGCCAGCTTGTAGGCCTGCTCGTGTGTGAGGCCCATTTGGGTGCCCGCAGAAGCCATGGCTTCCATGACATAGAACATATAGGCCGGGCCGGAGCCGGAGATCGCCGTCACGGCGTCGATTTGTTGCTCGTCGTTCAGCCACAGCCATTCGCCAGTGGTTGAGACGACTTTCTCCACCAGTTGCCGGTCAGCTGCCGTTACCGACGCGCGGGCAAACAGGCCGGTAATGCCTTTGCCAATCAGCGCGGGCGTGTTGGGCATCGCCCGCACGATGCGCTCATTGCCCAGCCAGCGGGCAATGCTGTCGCTGGGTATGCCTGCAGCCACGCTCAAGTGAAGTGAGCGGGGCGTGAATGCGCGCACGGGTTGGGCGGCATCCTTGAAGGTTTGCGGTTTGACGGCCCATACCACCATCGTGGCGCGGTCCAGAAAAGCGCCTGCCTGTTCTTGCGCAGCGATCCCGAAGCTGCCCTGGAGCTTCTGCCGTGCCTCCTCGAATGGCTCCACCACATCAATCTGGCTGGCCAGAAAACCTCGACCCAACAGCCCGCTGATGATGGCGCTGGCCATATTGCCGCCGCCAATGAATGCTATGTGTTCGCTCACAAAATCTCCAGAAATTTGTAAATGTTATTCAAGCGCCGCCTGGCGCACCGCGTGCTCCCAGCGTGCCATCAGTTCCATGGCTTTGGGGCGGTCCATCGTGGGTATGAAGCGCCGCTCGGCCTGCCATAGCCTGGCGAGCTCATCGACGCCACCGTACACGCCGCAAGACAGACCGGCCAGGTAGGCTGCCCCCAGCGCGGTGGTCTCTATCACGGCAGGGCGAACCACTGGAATGCCAAGCAGGTCCGCCTGAAACTGCATCAGCAAGTCGTTCACGCACGCACCGCCGTCCACGCGCAGTTCGGCCACGGGCGCTGCGCCTGCGGCTACAGCGTCGCGGCTCATGGCCTGCAGCAGGGCGGTGCTTTGAAAAGCGATGCTCTCCAGTGCCGCGCGCGCAATGTGGGCAATCGTGGTGCCGCGCGTCAGGCCGGTGATGGTGCCTCGTGCATGGGGCTTCCAGTACGGCGCACCCAGGCCTGTGAAGGCGGGCACCATCATCACGCCGCCGGAGTCCGGCACGCTTTGCGCCAGGCCCTGCACTTCATGGCTGCCCTTGATGGCATGCAGGCCATCACGCAACCACTGGATCACGGCACCGCCCACAAACACGCTGCCTTCCAGTGCAAACAGGGGTTGGCCATGGATAGTCGCAGCGCCGGGCCGCCCCAAGCCAGACAGCGCCCTCTCGGGGGGCAGCGCAGTACGCGAAGCGACAAGCGTAGGGGCTATTTGTGCTGCGCTGGTGGTCAGCAAGCCGTTGTGCGAAGTCTGGAACTTGTTGCCCGTGTGCATCAGCATGAAGCAACCCGTGCCATAGGTGTTCTTGGCCATGCCCTCGGTAAAACAGCCCTGGCCGAACAGCGCGCTTTGCTGGTCGCCCGCCACACCGCCAATGGCGATGGATTGACCCAGCAACGCGGGATCCACATCACCAAAATGGGTGCTGGAGGGCAGCACTCTGGGCAAAAGCGACTCGGGAATGTCCAGCGCTTTCAGCAGGTCGGCGTCCCACTGATTGGTGTGCACATTGAACAGCATGGTGCGCGACGCATTGCTGACGTCAGTGGCGTGCACGCGCCCGCTGGTGAGTTGCCAGATCAGCCAGCTGTCCACCGTGCCAAAGGCGAGCTCGCCGCGATCTGCCTGCGCGCGTGCGCCGGGCACGTTGTCCAGCAGCCATTTCAGCTTGGTGCCCGAGAAGTAAGCGTCAATCAGCAGGCCGGTCTTGGCCTGGATCACGTTAGCCATGCCCTGCTCGCGCAATTGCACGCAGGCGGGTTCGGCACGGCGGTCCTGCCAGACGATGGCGTGGTGAATGGGCTTGCCGGTGGCACGGTTCCACACCACGGTGGTCTCGCGCTGGTTGGTGATGCCCAAAGCGCGGATGTCCCTGGCAGCGAGCCCGGCCTTGGCCAATACGTCGCGTGCGGTGGCAAGCTGCGTGCGCCAGATCTCCATCGGGTCGTGCTCGACCCAGCCGGGTTGTGGATAGATCTGGGTCAACTCCAGTTGGGCGGAGGCCACCATCTGCCCGGACGCATCAAACACAATGCTGCGCGAGCTGGAGGTGCCCTGGTCGAGGGCGAGAAGATAGGTCATGGGGCTGTAGTCTGCACCGGCTGTTGAAAAATGGGTCATGCAATTCTCGACCAAAACGGAGTGACCATTGTGCGATGCCGTGGTTTTGGCAAAGTGCGGTAAATTCCTGTGGCCGAGCACCCGGCATCGCATCCGGCATCAGGACTTGACGAACGCTTCAATGAACAACGAAAAACCCTTGCCCACTTCGCGCCCCGCGTTGATGGCCCGGCTCAATGAGCCCCGTCAGTACGATATTGCCATTGTGGGCGGTGGTGCCACCGGGCTGGGCGTGGCGCTAGACGCCGCCGCGCGCGGGTTCAGCGTAGTGCTGGTCGAATCGCACGACTTCGCCAAGGGCACTTCGTCGCGGGCCACCAAGCTGGTTCATGGCGGGGTGCGTTATTTGGCGCAGGGGAATATTTCCCTGGTTCGCGAAGCCTTGCACGAGCGCACCACGTTGCTTAACAATGCGCCGCACCTGGCGCAGCCCCTGCCTTTCATCATGCCGTCCTACAAGTGGTGGGAAACGCCGTTTTATGGCATTGGCCTGACGGCGTATGACATGCTGGCCGGCAAGGCCGGGCTGGGCAAGACGGAATTCCTGAGCCGGGACCAGACGCTCAAAGCCCTGCCCACTGCGCAACCCAAAGAACTGAAAGGCGGTGTCAAGTACTGGGACGGCCAGTTCAATGATGCGCGGCTGGCGCTGGCGCTGGCACGCACGGCGGCCAGCCGGGGGGCGCTGCTCGTCAACTATTGCAAGGCTGTGGATTTGCTGTACGACAGCGGCAAGGTGGCAGGCCTCTTGTGCGAAGACGTTGAAACCGGCCAGCCAATCAAAATCCAGTCGCGGTGTGTCATCAACGCCACGGGCGTCTGGGTGGATGAATTGCGCCAGAAAGACGGCGAGGCCAACAAGAATGACGGGCGTGGATTGACCCAACCCATGGTGGCACCCAGCCAGGGCGTTCACCTGGTGGTGGACCGCGAATTCCTGCAGGCAGACGTGGGCTTGATGGTGCCCAAGACAGCCGATGGCCGCGTGCTGTTTGCCGTGCCGTGGCTGGGCAAGGTCATCCTGGGCACCACCGACACACCGCGTAATGACCTCGCTCGCGAACCCGAGCCGTTCAGGGAAGAGGTCGAATTCATCCTGAGTGAATCGGCCCGCTACCTACGTCGTGCGCCAGGCCGACAAGACGTCAAAAGTGTCTGGGTGGGTCTGCGCCCCCTCGTCAAGCCGCAAGATGATGACGGAGACAACACCAAGGGTTTGAGCCGTGAACACACCGTGCTTGCCAGCCGCAGCGGCCTGGTCACGGTGACGGGTGGGAAATGGACCACTTACCGCGCCATGGCGGAGGATGTGCTCGAAAAATGCTTCGAAAAGGCCCTGCTGAAACGGGTTGATGGCGGGGTGACGACGCACTTGACCTTGCTGGGAGGCGGGGCGGTTGCGGCTGGCTGGCAGTCCATATGCGCGGCACCCGGCCTGCACTCCTATGGGACTGAACAGGCCGGGGTCCAGAATACGCCTGGCGCAGGTACTGTTTTGACCAGCGGCCTGACCGAGGCCATGGTGAGGTACGCGGCGCGGTATGAATACGCCCGCACCGTAGAAGATATGCTGGCCCGGCGTTCGCGCCTGCTGTTTCTCGATGCGCGATTGGCCAAAAGCCTGTCCGCGCAGGTGGCGGCAATCCTGCTGGAGGAAACCGGCGTGGACCCGCAAATGGCCGGTTTTTCCGCGCTGGCAGACAAGTATTTGCGCTTGCCCGGATAAAGGCGCTTGACGGTCAACAAATAGTTTGGCATAATCGAGGGCTTCGCTTTAAAAAGCAAAGACGATTGTCAAAAACCTGCCCAGTAAAAGCAGCGCGAGTGGTTTGCGCTGTGATCGACGGGCCCAAGACTGACTGGATGCTTGAAAGAGTTCGCTCAATCAAGCGTTTGGTGCAAGTTGGGAATATTTAAATGATCCAGACTGAATCTCGATTGGAAGTTGCCGACAATACCGGCGCGAAATCCGTCCTTTGCATCAAGGTGCTGGGCGGATCGAAGCGTCGCTATGCCAGCGTTGGCGACGTTATCAAGGTGAGCATTAAAGAAGCTGCTCCACGTGGCCGCGTCAAAAAAGGCGAAATTTACAGTGCTGTGGTGGTTCGTACCGCCAAGGGCATTCGCCGCGACGATGGCTCACTCGTTAAATTCGATGGCAACGCAGCTGTGTTGCTCAATGCCAAGCTTGAGCCCATCGGCACTCGCATCTTTGGACCCGTGACGCGTGAACTGCGTACCGAGAAGTTCATGAAGATCGTGTCCCTGGCTCCTGAAGTTCTCTAAGGACGTGCCATGAACAAGATTCGCAAAGGCGACGAAGTCATCGTGCTCACCGGGCGCGATAAGGGCAAGCGCGGGAAAATTTCCCTGCGCAAAGATGACTCGCATGTCATCGTCGAAGGTATCAACCTGGTGAAAAAGCACACCAAGCCAAACCCCCTCAAGGGCGCGGTTGGTGGCATCGTCGAAAAGACCATGCCCATTCACCAGTCCAACGTGGCGATTTTCAATGCCGCTACCGGCAAGGCTGATCGCGTCGGTATCAAGTTGCTGGCTGATGGCAAGCGCGTTCGCGTTTACAAGTCCAGCGGCGAAGAAATCAAAGTGGCCTAAGGGTTAATCAATCATGGCACGTTTACAACAACACTATCGTGAAAAATTGGCGCCAGAGCTGATGGCCAAGTTTGGCTACACCTCGCCAATGCAGGTTCCTCGTCTGACCAAGATCACCCTGAATATGGGTGTGAGCGAAGCAGTCGCCGACAAGAAGGTGATGGACAACGCGGTGGGTGACCTCACCAAGATTGCGGGCCAAAAGCCGGTCGTCACCAAGTCCAAAAAAGCCATCGCCGGATTCAAGATCCGTGAAGACCAAGCCATTGGCTGCATGGTGACTCTGCGCGGCGTGCAGATGTATGAATTTCTGGATCGCTTCGTGACCGTGGCCCTGCCGCGCGTTCGTGACTTCCGTGGTATTTCGGGCCGGGCTTTTGATGGCCGCGGCAACTACAACATCGGTGTCAAAGAGCAAATTATTTTCCCTGAAATTGAGTATGACAAGGTGGATGCCTTGCGCGGTCTCAATATCAGTATCACCACAACGGCCAAGACCGACGAAGAGTGCAAGGCACTGCTCACCGGCTTCCGTTTCCCGTTCAAGAACTGAGGTGACCCGTGGCTAAAATGGCTTTAATCCAGCGCGAACTCAAGCGCGACAACCTGGTTGCCAAGTACGCGAAAAAACACGCGGAACTTAAGGGCATCTCCAACGACGCGAAGCGGAGCGATGAAGAGCGCGCTGTTGCGCGTCTGGCGCTGCAAAAGTTGCCCCGCAATGCCAACCCGACACGTCAGCGTAACCGTTGTTCCATCACGGGTCGCCCACGCGGAACGTTCCAGCACTTCGGTCTGGCGCGCGCAAAGATCCGTGAAATGGCTTTTGCCGGAGAAATTCCTGGCATCGTCAAGGCCAGCTGGTAAGCGACAGGAGAACCAAACATGAGCATGAGTGATCCCATCGCCGACCTGTTGACGCGTATCCGTAACGCGCAAATGGTTGCAAAAACGACTGTATCCGTACCTTCATCCAAAGTGAAGGTTGCAATTGCCCAGGTCCTGAAGGACGAAGGTTACATTGACGGATTCAAGGTGAAAACAGAAGACGGCAAGGCCGAACTGGAAATCGCCCTCAAATATTACGCAGGCCGTCCCGTGATCGAGCGCATTGAGCGCGTGAGCCGCCCTGGTTTGCGTGTTTACCGTGGCAGCGATGCCATTCCTCAAGTCCAGAACGGCTTGGGTGTTGCCATCGTCACGACGCCTCAGGGTGTGATGACTGATCGCAAAGCGCGCGCTACCGGTATCGGTGGTGAAGTGTTGTGCTACGTCGCTTAATTTTAATTAACGCACGGCACACAGGAGAAATATTAAATGTCACGTATAGGAAAAATGCCAGTATCTATTCCCGCAGGAGTGGATGTGGCAGTTAAAGA
>JANOAP010000334.1:0-9616 GCA_031411175.1 Rhodoferax sp.
TTTTTCGAGGTGCAGAAATTTGTAAGCGCCACCAACCACGTTTATGCAGCCAATATTCTGCTGGTCAGCAAACGCTTCTGGGACAAGCTGTCGCCCACTGAGCAACGCATCCTGAACGAGGCGGCTGATGAAACCCGCGCCTATCAGCGCCAGGTCAGCCGGGCCGCTGCACTGAAAGCGGTGACCGAGTTGCAGGCCAAGGGCATGTCGTTCAATGAACTGAGCGTGCCTGAGCAGCAGCGCATTGCGCAGGCAATCAAGCCTGTCACAGAAAAACTGGCTGCGGGTTACGACCCCGTCATGGTCAAGCTCTACACCGACGAGTTGGCCCGGGTCAAGCGGTGATCCGGTAGTGATTGGGTACTGACCATGAAATTCCTTATCCTGCACGGCCCCAACCTGAACCTGTTTGGCCGGCGCGAGCCCCACATCTACGGCACCACCACGCTGGTAGAGATCAACCAGAAACTCAACCAGTTGGCGAGCGAGCTGGGGGTTGAACTGGAAATATTGCAGTCCAACCACGAAGGCACGCTGGTTGACAAGCTGCACGAGCGCATCGACGAGGTTCAGGGTGCCTTGCTGAACCCGGCGGGGTTGACGCAGCATGGCGTGTCATTGCATGACGCGATCAAGGCCATGCCGTTTCCGGTGCTCGAAATCCATATGTCAAACATTGGCGCGCGTGAGCCGTGGCGTCATCATTCGATCATCTCGCCCGCCGTGAAGGCCACCATCCAGGGTCTGGGCTGGCGTTCTTACACGGCCGGGCTCCGGGCACTCGTCGAGATGGTGCGGGAACAGCGTGACGGGGCTTGATGCAATGCGGATGTGACGTAGAGGCACGTCGAACGGGTGTCTAGCTTGCAAGCTTTGAGATCAGGTCAAACTGACCTGATCACGCGACTCGCCTGACCCCGGGACTGAGCACTGCGCACTCTGCTCTTCTTGCCTTTGTCACCCATGGCGACAAGCGGGCCTGTCGCTTGCCGGTCTCTCTCGTGTTGATCAAGGCACAGCAAGGTATCCACATAGGACACAAACCGGTTGAGATAGTCGGGAGACACATCGCGCATCAACGCCAGTGAGCGCAGCACCAGCATGTGTGAATTGATAGGCCCTGCGTTCTTCGGCGCCTGTTCAAGCGCCTGGGTGACTTGTTTGCCGGTGCTGATTCTGGACCAGGTATCTCTGAAATACTGGACGGACAGACGATCAGCAGCGCCTGCTGATGCGTGTTGTGCGGCATAACGGGCAAGCGCGCCCAAGGGTCCGGGCGGTGCCCTCTGCGAAGATGCGCCCAACGACCCGCCGACAGTGCCGCCGCCGTTGGTATCGCTTCGCGCCTGCTCAAAACGCGCTCGCAGCGCGTTGATAGCCTGGGTCAATTTGACGTCAAGAATGTGCCTTACGTTTTCCGGCTGATCAGCAGCGCGCTGGGCCAGTACTTGCAGGTAATGAAATTGCACAGGGTCAAACTGATTCGCCCCGGCCTCACCCAGAGCAGCGATCTCCAGCGTGCGACCGTTGGTCTGTGGCCCGGAAACGGTCTCACTCATGGTGTGGCCAGCTTTGCATTGGTATTTTTGGGCACCGGCGCCATTTCAACCCGCCGGTTTTGGGCGCGCGCCGCTTCGTTAATATTGGGCGTGATGGGCTGTTCCGCGCCAAAGGCCGCAGCGAACACCATGGCGGACGGCATGCCCTCATCGATTAGCGCACGGGTGACCGTCAAGGCCCGTTGGGCCGACAACTCCCAGTTGTCGGCGAACTGGTTGTTGCCCGTGCGCATGGACCGGTCATCGGTAAAGCCGCTCACCATCAGCATCTCATTGCGCGAGGCCAGGTAGGTGCGCAACGGCGTTACCAGCGTGCTCAGCAGTTGCCGGCCTTCAGGTTGCAACTGGTCAGAGTTGAGTGAAAACAAGACCCGGCCACTGATGCCAATGCGCCCGTTGACCAGGGTGATCCGCCCGGCGGCCAGCTGAACTGCCAAGGCTTTCTCAAGCGTCATCCGACGCTGCTCCTCGACCTGGCGCTTCTTTACCTCGTCTTCCAGGTGGCTTGCCAGCTCCAGCTGGACCACCAGCACGCCGACCAGCAACAGCACAAAGGCCCCCAGCAAGCCCGACATGAGGTCGCCAAACACCGCCCAGACAGGCGCGGTTTGCTCCAGGCCGGCATCACTGTCATCCATGGGCAACCTCTTCGCCTGCTCTTCTGGGCAACTGGCGCAAGGCTTCAAATATTTCCTTTTGCGACATGATGCTCAGGTCAATGACCTCGCGGGCCTGGGCTACGTAATACGCGAGCTGCTCGTCGCTTCGGGCCATGGATTTGTCCATGGCCGCTTCAATGCGTTGCAGGTTCGATATCAGCTTGTCGTTGGCGTCACCGAATGAGCGAACCGCGAAACTGAAACTCTCGCCCAAGCTGGACACTTCAACCGCACTGGAGGTGACGTGGGCTGCAATGTCGGCCAGCTTGATGGCTTCGGCGTCCACTTTTGCAGAGAACTGACTGCCAGCCTGATTGAGCGCTGCCGCAGAGGAGGTCACCAGCGAGTCGATCACCGAGCGCTGCTCGACGGACGCATGGTTGATGGCACCCAGCAATGTATTCAGGGTTTGCATGATGCGGCTGCGCTCTTCCAGCAGTTCGTTGTCGCGGGCAACGCTGCTGGACACCTCCTGGCGTAATTTGCCAATGACTTCCGCCGCAGCCCGGGGTGCTTCGGAGGCGGTTTCAATGAGCCGGGTGATCGGGCCTTCCAGCGCCGTGCCCAGGGTCGTCAAGTGACCTGTCAGCGCGGTTTGCAAATCACCCAGGCGCTCCACGGCGGCATTGCCGCGCAGGGCTTCTGCCTCGCGCAAGGCGCCGAGTTCGCTGCACAACAGGGCAACCAGTTGGTCCATGCGGTTGCCATGCTGGCTGTCACTCGCGGCCTGTTGGGCCTGCAAGCTGGCGTACGTATCTTTGACTTCCGCCAGAAGAGCGCTTGAGCGCTGGCCGAATGCCTCGCCCAAGGCAGATACCGACCGGTCCATGTTGGTGACCAGGCTGGTCATGGCAGCCGCCACCACGGGCTGGATACTCTCCCCGGCAACCTGGGCGCTTTGCGTCAGGCTGTCACGCAGTGATTGATCGACAGAGCGGGCCAGATCGGTGTAAACGCTTTTGACTTCGCTGTGAAAGTTGTCCTGGTTGCTGAGCAAGCGCGCATTGAGCTGCTGGCTCATGCTGTCCATCTGCGCCATCATCGCCTGCAACTTGTCGACAACGTCGGGCAGGGCACGGGATTGAAGTTGCAGCGCCTTGTAGGTCTCCTGACGCTGGTGCGTGAGCGAGAAGCCGCGTAACACGGTGGCAATTTTTGTGTCCAGCGACTGGGCCGCCTGCATTCTCTCGCGTCGGCTGATGGCTGACATCAGGCCCAGCATGGCCGATGCCGCCACTCCGGCCACAGACGTGCCAAATGCCAGCCCCAGCCCCCGGATGGGCGCGGCGAAGGCCGAGCGTATGGCCTGAATGTCGGTCGTGCCCTCCAGCGCAAAGACGGCCCCGTTCAGGGTGACGACCATGCCCAAAAAAGTACCCAGCATGCCCAGCATCACCAGCAGGCCCACCAGGTACGGTGTGAGTGCCGGGCCGGGCAAGCCGGTGCGCTCACCTTCGATGCGCAGGCGCACGGCATTGCGCAGTGAAGCGTGCACGCTGGCCAGCCAGTCGTTGAGATTTGTCAGGCTGTCTGGAATCGATGTCAGTGCTGCCGACAACGTGGTGGTGGCCTGGCGAAAGCGATGCAATTCGAATGCACCGAAACCATAGACAGCCGCAATGATCGCGGTCACCATCAGCGCCAGAACATGGGAGCCCCAAAACCCGGTCGCCACCCAAATAATGGCCGACGCGCCCAGCAAAAAAGCGCCTGTGAAGAAATGTCTGTTCATGCGTATTTCAATTTCTGATCGTTGCAGGCTTCAATGAGCCCTGCCGTGGGTTGCAGGCGAAGGTCCAATTCAGCAAGCAGCACGGTTTGGAGTTCATGGCAGAAGCGCGCCAGCCAGCCGCCCGGTTTCATCCATGCATCTGGTTCGTCGGCTTGCTGGCTTTCAACAAGCGACTGCTCATGTGTGTTGCGCAGATGCCTGAAACGCTTTTCAAGAAGCGTGGGCACCGTGGCGAGCAATTTTTTCTCGCGCTCCATGAGAATGCCGTCCAGTACCGCATCCAGTTCTGCCAGTTGCCTGAGCGCGGGGGACGCCTGAGCCATCGCGGCGCGCACCTTGCCCCGCAGAGGGCGCACGTTCAGCGCCATGTCGCGTTGATGGGCCATTTGGAATCGGCGATAGGGCTCATAAGGGGCAGCATCAGCAAGGGGCATACCCGGCAGTGGGGCGGGCTGTTGGGTTGGCATTTGTATGGGTGTTCTGCCGGCGTTGGGTGCGCAACTTTTGGCAATCGAGGCCTCGAGGTTGGCGCGTGTCCGCGCGAATTCCTTCACGATGGCCTCACGGATAGCGTCATCGGTAGCCTCACCGGCAGCGACATTCACCGCCGACTCCGAACGCTTTGGGCTTGCGACGCCTGCGTTGTGCACAGCGCACAGTTTGATGGCGTCGGCAAAGTCAACCCATAGCGCCAGTTTTTCTGCAAACACAGCGCCCGGCGCTGCCGTTTCAACAACGGCAAGGTCGGCGAGGGTACGAATGAGTCTGGAATTGTGGAAGTTGGTACGCGTCTGTGCTCGCGTCATAAGGTAAGGCCGTCGAAATCAGGAAAAGGCAGGGCCTTGGGGATCGATGCTGGGTGCAGGAGGGGATTTTACAGGTGAATTCCGTCGGAATTGAGCTTCAGCACCCGGTCCGCCCGGCCTGCGGCGGCCTCTGAGTGGGTCACCAGAACCAGGGAGGCGTTGTGCGCACGGGTCTGGCTGATCAGCGCGTCCATCACCCGGGCGGCGGTGGTGGGGTCCAGGTTGCCCGTGGGCTCGTCGGCCAGCAGCAGGGTGGGGCGGTGCACCAGGGCGCGAGCAATAGAGACCCGCTGCAATTGCCCGCCGCTGAGCTGCTGCGGCAAACGTGCGCCCAGACCTTCCAGACCGACGGCGTTCAGCATCGCTTGCACACGCTCATTCACGGCCAGCGCACCTGCTGGGCCACTTGAGCTGCCCCCTTGCAGCAGCAAAGGCAGCGCGACGTTCTGGGCGACATCCAGGTGCGGCAGCACATGAAAAGCCTGAAACACAAAACCCACCTTGTCGCGCCGCAGCAGGGCGCGCTGGTCGTCGCTGAGTGTTCCCAGGTCAACCCCTGCGAGCGTCACCGTGCCGGTGTCCCAGGTGTCCAGGCCCGCCATGCAGTTGAGCAGGGTGGACTTGCCCACGCCCGATTCGCCCACGATGGCGACGAACTCGCCGGGCGACACCGTCAGGTTGACGTGCGAAAACACGGGCACTTCGCCGTAGCGTTTGCTCAAGCCCCGAATGACCAGCGTCATGCCGTTGGTCTCTGCAAACCCTGCACGGCCCGCTGCACCGCCCACAGCACCTGTTGCACGGCATCGGGCGCATCGCTGGCCACGGCCTCACGCTGCGGCATGCCGCGCAACCAGGTAATTTGCCGTTTGGCAAGCTGGCGGGTGGCAAAGATGCCGCGGTCGCACACCTCGCTCATGGGGGCTGTGCCGTCCAGCGCCTCCCACATCTGGCGATAGCCCACGCAGCGCATGGATGGCAAATCAGGTGTCAGGTCGCCACGCGCGCGCAGTGCCTTGACCTCGTTCACGAAGCCCCCGGCCAGCATGGTGTCAAAGCGCTGGGCAATGCGTGCATGGAGCCAGGCCCGGTCTGCTGGTTCGAGTGAAATAAGGGCTCCAGACCGCGTGGAACGTGCTTGACCAGCTATCGTTTTCGTAGTGTGAAAGGATGACATGGGCTGGCCCGATACCTGGTACACCTCCAGCGCGCGGGAGATGCGTTGCGAGTCGCCGGGGCTCAGGCGCGCTGCTGTCATCGGGTCCACCAGCGCAAGTCGGGCATGCAGGGCCGGCCAACCCTGGGCTGCGGCGTCTTCGGCAATGATGGCGCGCACGGCAGGGTGGGCGCCTGGCATTTCGTCCAGACCATCAAACAGCGCCTTGAAGTACAGCATGGTGCCGCCCACCAGCAGGGGCAGCTTGCCGCGCGCGTTGATCTCGTGGATGAGTCGGGTTGCATCGGTTACAAACTCGGCCGCGCTGTAGGCCTGCAGCGGGTCGCGGATGTCGATCAGGTGGTGCGGCACGCGGGCGAGTTCTTCGCGGGTGGGCTTGGCTGTGCCAATGTCCATACCGCGATAGACCAGGGCGGAATCCACACTGATGATCTCAACGTCGTGTTCGGCAGCGACTGCAAACGCAGCGGCCGTTTTGCCCGAAGCGGTGGGGCCAGCCAGCGCAACGCAGCGCAGCGCCTCAGTGGCTGCCAGCGTCACCATACTTTTGCACCAGAGTCCAGGCGGCCAGGGTGATCAGCACGCTCCAGAAGAACACGCCGTACACCAGCGGGTAAATCGTGCCGTCCAGGTGCGTGCCCAGCCAGCCACCCATTGCAAAGGCGGCCAGCATCATGAAAAAACCATTGAGCGCAGACGCTGCACCGGCCGCTTGCGGGAAGGGCCCCACGGCACCGCTCTGGCTGCAGGGCTGGTGCACGCCGTGGGCCAGCATCATCAGGTTAAACGGCAGCAGAATGGCCCACAGGCTTTGCACACCGGCCAGCGCCAGGGCCAGCATCACCACACCGCCGGTCAGCGTCATGGCGGCGGCTATCGCCACGGAATGGTGCACGCCAAAACGCGGCAACAGGCGTCGGCACAGCAGCGTGCCCAGTATGTAGACAAAGGACATGGAAAACATGGCCAGCCCGTATTGCGTCTTGCTTAGGCCCAGCACCTTGATGAACACGAACGACGACGCTGCCAGAAACGTGAACAGCACGCCATAGGATGCAGTGGCCAGCGCCGAATAGGCCAGAAACGTGGGGTGCCGCACAATGCGCAGCCATGTGCCCAGCAGTACTCTGGGTTGCAGCGCCGTGAGGTTGCGCTGTGGCAGAGTTTCTTCAAACCGCAGGGCGACCACGGCCAGGCAGGCCGCGCCAAACAGGGCCAGCATCAGCAATGCCGCACGCCAGCTCACCAAATCGGTGAGCAGCCCGCCCAGCGGCGCACAGCAGCAAGCGATGATGCCCAGCCCGGTCAACCCCTTGGACATGACGCGTGCCCCGTCCATCGGGTTATACAGGTCCCGCACCACAGCACGTGCGCACATGACGCCCGCACCCATCGCAGCCCCTTGCACCGTGCGGCAGATGATCAGCACGGCCATGCTGGGGGCCAGCGTACTGGCTACGCTGGCCAGTGTGTAGGCACTCAAACCGACCAGCAAAATAGGGCGGCGGCCAAAGCGGTCAGACAAAGGCCCCCAGATCAGCTGCGACACGCCAAACGCCAACAGCAGCGCGGTCAGTGTGAGCTGCGCCTGCGTCATGGGGGCACCAAACACATCCACGATGACGGGCAGGGCGGGCAGGTAGAGGTCGGTGGTGACGGGCTGCAGGCCCAGCAGCAGCGACAGGATCAGAACGATCAGCCCCGGTGACATGGCAGCGGAGCTGGCAGACGCATTGGTGTTTCTGGTGGGTTGGGGCGATGGAGGGACCCGCGACGCGGCGGCAGATTGCGAGACAGACATCCGTTTAAGCGTACCAGATCAGGGCCCGCCAGGTTGCGAACCCCCGAATGGAGTACCTAACGAATGTAAAAAGCTAACGAGTGGCGTAACTACTCAGGCCCCAGTCGCAGACAAAGCACGCATTTACCAGAAACACCGCAGAACTGGCTCTGCCAGGCTGCTGGTGTTGCCCCCAGCAAGGGGGAAAGCGAAGCGACACGCAGTGCGCGTAGCCGGGGGGTGAGTCGTTACCGAATGGCAAACAACTGCGCCAGGGCCACGCGGTACTGCGCCTGCCCTACTGCATTGGTGTTGTGGTGCGAGCCGCCCTCGACCAGCACAAACGCCTTGGGCTGCTGCGCCGCCTCAAACAGCTTGCGACCCAGCTCGGGCTTGATCAGGTTGTCGTCCGCGCCGTGGACCACCAGCAGGGGCGAGCCAATCTGGCTGACCTTGCCCGCAGACTCAAACCGCTGTGTGATCAGCGGCCCCAGCGGCAGCCAGCCCCATTTCATGCTGCTGGCCACGTCGGGAATGGAGGTGAAGGTGCCTTCGACAATCGTGCCGCTCTCATCGGTCACCTGGGTGGCGAGTTCGATGGCAATGGCACCGCCCAGCGAATGGCCGAAGATGTAGCGGGGCCGTTGCGGATATTTGGCGGCCAACCAGTCCCAGGCGGCGCGGGCGTCTTCGTAGGCCATGGTCTCGGAAGGCAGCTCGTTGGTGCTTTTGCCAAAGCCCCGGTAGTCAATGGCCAGCACCGAAAAGCCCAGCTCCTGCATGCGGCGAATGCGCGGCGACGAGCCCTCCACATTCCAGCGGGCACCATGCAAAAACAGCAGCACGGGGGCATCTGCCGGGCGCGGCGTCTCTGCGGGCAGCCACAGGCCATGCAGTTTGACATCGCGGCCGGTCGACCTGGACTGGAAATCGACCCACACGTCCGTCATGTCTTTGGCCAGGGCCGCGCTGCCACCCCAACTGCGGTCGCTGGGCTGGAAGATCCAGCCGCGCTGGCGCTCATCCAGCGCGGCGCAGCCTGCCAGCAGGGCTAGAGTGAATGCCGCTAACAAGGCAGGTAAGCGCAAGCGAAGGAGGTTCATGGGTGGATAAGATACCAAAAAAAGCCACAAGTTCGCAAAGCTATAGCAAAGTCGGCGCTTGTCAATTCTCTGTCCGGACAGTATCATGACAAAATTATTCGTCAAAGTCTTGACATGCTAGCCAACCCCACTCAATCCAAATCAGAGCGCATTGACGTGCGCGCCAGCACGCCGGTGAAGCAGCTTTTGCAAGAAGCCGCGCTGGCGGCTCACAAAAATGTGAGCGAGTTTTTGCTGGACGCCGGCATCGTCGCAGCCAACCAAACGATGGCAGGTCGGCTGCGCTTTGAACTTTCTCCAGAAAAATGGGACGCGTTTCAGGCCGCGCTTGACAAGCCCGTTGCTGCCAAATCAAAACCCAAGCTCAAGAAGTTGCTTCGCGAGCCCGGGTTATTGGGGTGAATACAAAGCTTTTTGACGCTGTTCGCAAACTGTCTTCTGCCGACATCACTGACGGGTTTGACTGCGGGGAGCTCGCTCTCAACCAGTACTTGCAACGGTTTGCATTGGGCAACCAAAAAGCCAATAGCGCTCAAACCTACGTGAGTTGCCTCAGCGGCGCAGTCGTTGGGTACTACAGCCTGGCGGTAGGCAGCGTGGCGCCCGCAAGCGCTGCACCCCGAGTGCTCAAAGGCATGGCACGTCATCCCGTTCCGGTCATGATCCTGGCCCGGCTGGCTGTTGACTCGTCGCAGCAGCGTGTGGGTTTAGGGCGTGCCTTGCTGAAAGATGCACTCCTGCGTACCGCGCAAGCGGCCGACATTGCCGGTATTCGTGCGTTGCTGGTTCACGCCAAGGAC
>JANOAP010000335.1:0-2081 GCA_031411175.1 Rhodoferax sp.
CGGCTGGCTGCTGTTTCCGTTCCTGCAAAAGGCAGGGCCGGCCACAGCTGAGGCCCTGCGCCAGCGTGTGGTGGCTGAGCTGAAAACCACATTTTCCAGCCACTACGCCGAAGAGATTTCATTGGCCGAGGCGTTGCAGCCAGCCGCCATTGCCGTGTACGGCGCGCGGGCCACCGGCACCAAGTACCTGATCAACCCCAGCAAGGGTCTGGCCGTCTGATCGCGTGACACTCTGATCACATGAAAAAAAGGCTCCCCGTCAGTGAAACATAATGGGGTGCCTATCCCATGATTTTTGCCGTGATTTTTGGAACACTGATATGAATTTTCGTCCCCGCAGTTTCTCCATCGCTGCCCTGCTTGCCCTGTCCATGTCCTTTCTGGCCTCTTGCGGCGGCGGCGGCTCCTCGGCCTCTGCCCCCACCGGGCTGGCCGTCAAGGCCACGGAGTCCGTCGCCACCGTGACCTGGAACATGGCCGAAGGCGTTGAGTACTGGCTTTTTTACGGGCCGACCAGCATTGCCCCCACCCAGGTGACAGCCATGAGCTCCTGGATCGGCCTGCCCGGCGGTGCCTCCCCCATCCGGGTCTCGTCACCTTATGTGGCCAGTGGGCTGGTCAACGGCACCAGCTACTCGTTCTCGGTTAACGGTCGCATCAATGGCGGGCCGGGCGGGCCCGGTGCCACGCCTGTGGCTGCCACGCCCGCATTGGCTGGCTCGACCTGGACCGTTGGCACGGGTACCGGTAGCAACGCGCTCAAAGCTGTGGTGTACGGCGGCACCTATGTCGCAGCGGGCAGCAACGGTGCCATTTTTTCCAGCACCGATGGCAGCGCCTGGACCGCGAGCACTTACGGCAACACCAAAAATTGGAATGGTGCGTCTTACTTCCTGACCTACAAACTCGTGGGAGACGGGGGAGCCGTGCTGACCAGCCCCGATGCCACCACATGGACACTGCAAAACTCCGGCACGACCCAAGACCTCTACGCGGTCGCAACCAACGGCCTGAATTTGAATGTAGCGGTTGGGGCCAATGGCACCATCCTGTCCAGTGCGGACGGGGTGAGCTGGACGAAAGTCACCAGTGGCACCACGAAAGCCTTGTACGGCGTGGGCTACTCCACCTACAACAATGGCCTGTGGATTGCAGTCGGCGCGGGCGGCACTCTGCTGACCAGCCCGGACGCCGTGACCTGGACAGCACAAAACTCCGGCACCACGGCAGACCTGCGTGATGTCGTCCTGGGTGCCAATGCCACCACGGCCACGACCCTCTTCGCAGCAGTAGGCTCGTCGGGCAAGGTCGTCACCAGCGCAGATGCTGTTGGCTGGACGTCTACCGCAACGCCTTCACTGGTCGACCTGAAGTCGGTTGACTACGGCACGCAATTCGTTGCCGTGGGCGGGGGTGGCAATATTTTCACCAGTACCAACGGTGCCACCTGGACGGCGTCATCGCCCACCGGTACCACGGCGGACCTCAATGCGCTCATCCGCGTCACGCTGGCTTACCTGACCGTGGGCGCTGCAGGCACCAACCTGATTGCACGCTGATCACAGGCTGATCGCACGCTGATTGTCTGGCCCGCTGGGCGTCAGACGTTCCAGCGTGGCAGCAGCCTGAGCGCATTGCCGCGCTCAATCGCGCGCAGGTCGCTGGCTGAAAACCCGTACTCGGCAAGGCCCTTGACGTGGTCTGCGCCGGTGCGGTAAGGGTAATCGGAACCAAACAGGATTTGCGATGCGTCCACCAGGCGCGTCAGCGATGCCAGCGCCATCGGGTGGGCTGACCAGGCCGTGTCGTAATAAAACCGCTTGAGTTCATGCAGCACACCCCGGGGCACACGCGGTGCCAGGCGGGGGTCAAGCACCGGCATCTTGATCAAGCGCTCGGTAAGAAACGGCAGAGTGCCACCCGCATGCGAGAAGATAAACCGCAAATCCGGACAGCGCGCCGCCGTGCCCGAGAAAACGATGTCGGTGATGGTGCGCGTGGTGTCCGTGCCGAATTCAATCACGGTTGGCGGTACGTCGGGCTGCAGGTTGCGGCAGCAGTTCGCGGCCGTGGGGTGGGTG
>JANOAP010000336.1:0-5222 GCA_031411175.1 Rhodoferax sp.
GAATGCAGGCGTTGCCACAGCGGCGCACCCGGATCGCCATAGCCCGACACCGGGAACCAGCCCAGCGACACGGCAAAAATCTGCATCAGTACCAGGCCAAACCAGAAGCTGGGCACACTGGCACCCAGCATCGCCAGGCCGGTGAAAATCTGGTCAATGGCCTTGCCGCGAAATACCGCCGACACAATACCGCAGGGCACACCAATACAGGCTGCAATGGCCACGGCCATCAAGGCCAGCAGCGTGGTGGGTTCGGCGCGCTCCCACAGCGCCTGAGTGACCGGGCGCTGCAAGAAGATGGAGTCACCCAAGTTGCCATGGGACAACTCCTTGAGCCAGTAACCAAACTGCACCGGCAGGGGTTTGTCTAGCCCATACAGCTTTTGCACGCGGGCAATGTCCTCAGTGGTGGCCTGGTCACCCAGCAACACGGCAATAGGGTCACCAGAGGCCGCACGGGTCAGGATGAAGACCAGCACCGCCACCAGTGACATCACCACCAGCATGCCCGCCAGACGCGACAAAAGATAGCGGGTCATGAACGAATCAGTTCTTCAGACTGGTGTTCCAGAAGAACGGATAGGTATTGGGTGTGTAGCCATCCAGCGCAGGTGCACGCGCCGACAGGCTGGCGAACTTGCCCACGTTGATGTAAGGCACTTCGTCATAAACCACCTGCTGCACCTTGCCCCACAAGGCGCCGCGTTTGACGGGGTTGGGCTCCTGGTTCAAGGCGCTGAGTGCCGCCTGCTTGGCCGGAGAACTCCACCAGCCAGGTGCACCGTCGCCCAGTTGGGGCGGTGACAACATGGGCTCAGGAAACTGGCCCGAATGCGTGATGTAGATGTCCCACAACTTGGAGTCGCTGCGCCGCTGCACCAGTGTGGCCCAGTCCACCACATTGAGTTCAGCCTTGAAGCCGGCCCGCTTGAGCTGCTCGGCCATGATCAGCGCCATGTTGTAGTGAAAGTCGTACTGGCGGCTGGTCAAAATGCGGATCGCGTCGCCCTTGTAACCAGCGGTTGCTGCCTGTGTTTTGGCCTTGGCGGCATCACGTTCGTTGTAGCTGTCTGTGCCTGCGGTCGAAAAGAATGGTGTGCCTTTGGGGAAGTGGTTGCCCTCGGCAATAAAGAAGCGGGTATCGCCAAAACCGGCGGCTAGCATTTCACCTTCACCAATGGCAGTTTGTACGGCCTTGCGGGTGGGCTGGGCAGCCATGACGCCTTCTTTGGTATTGAACACCAGGTAGGGGAAACCAAACGACGGTGTCATGATGGGCACCACCTTGCCTGGCGCTTTTTCAATGCGGGCCAGCGCCTCAATAGGCAACAGATCAGCGTAATGGAACTGCCCGGCCAAGGCGCCTTCCACACGGGTGTTGGCGTTGGGCACCGGTACAAAACGCAGCTCTTCCACTACCGCAGTGCGTTTGCCGCCATAACCGCTAGGCGCTTCCTTGCGAGCCGAGTAACCCTCAAACCGAGTCAGCAACACGTATTGGTCTGGACGGCGCTCCTTGAACTTGTAAGGCCCGGTGCCCACAAATTCTTTCAAGGGTTGTGCCAGCGACTCTTTGGCCATGATGGCGGCCATACCCGAGGCCATGGCCAACTGCGACAGCAGGGGTGCGTAAGAATTTTTCAGCGTGATCTCGACGCCATTCGCGCCTTTGGCAGACAGATCAACCACTTCTTTGGAGATGGACTTGCCCCGTGGCGAGACTTCCATCCAGCGCTTGAGGCTGGCCACCACATCGTCGGCATTCAGTTCACGCCCGTTGTGCAGCATGACGCCCTTGCGCAGCGTGATGCTGTACTGCTTGCCGTCGGCGGAGATCTTGGGCATGTTTTCTGCCAGCAGTGGCACCAGGGCGGACTTGGCATCAAAGGTGAACAGCGGCTCATACACATGCTGCATGATGATGCACACCAGGTCTGCCGGCGTGGACATGATGTCCAGCGTAGGCGGCTCGCCAATCATGGCCAGATTCAGGGCGGATTTGTTGGCCTGCGCCTGGGCCAACAAGGGCACTACAGCACCCGCGCTGGCGAACAAAGCCGCCGCGACTGCGGTGCGGCGGCGAATTAAGAATTGACTCATCATGATGGACTCCATTTTGAAAGTATTTTTCAACTTGCAAAGAATATGCCATCTAAATTTTAGAAAAATTAGCAAAAACCCTAGCCAAACACCCGTATTGTGAAAATATATTTCATAATTAAACCAAGTCGCCTCTTTTTGGGGCGCTCCCCTCTCACCAGGAGTTTTCTCCATGTCCGCACTTAAATATTTTGGCAACCCACCCGTCGCATCCGACCAGCAACCCCGGCCTTTTTCACCGGCCGTACGTGCCGGCGATTTTGTTTATGTGTCGGGGCAGGTCCCGGGGGATGAAAAAGGAGAAATTGTGCAGGGCGGTATTGAGGTGCAGACCCGCCAGGTCATGAAAAACCTGTCTGCAGCCCTGGCGCTGGCGGGTTGCACGCTGGACGATGTGTGCAAAACCACCGTATGGCTACAGGACGCGCGTGATTTCGGCAGCTTTAACCGCGTTTATATGGGTTATTTTGGCGACAAAAAACCCGCACGCTCCACCACCGAGGCGCGCCTGATGGTGGATGCACGGGTTGAGATTGATGTAGTGGCTTACAAGCCCAAGGCCTAATCCCTGTCGCGCGCGCTCACACCGGCCACACCACGCCGTTGTCGTTCAGGATGGCATCCAGCGGCACGTCATGGGCTTCGGGCTCGAAGTCATCGATATAACCTTGGGTGTAGCCCAGCCCCACGGTAAAGGGTTTGGGTTGCAGGGTGGCCAGGGTGCGGTCATAAAAGCCTCCGCCATAGCCCAGTCGATAGCCCCCGGTGCTGTAGCCTACACATGGGACAAACAGCAGCGTAGGCACAATCACCTCGGTATCTTTGGGCTTGGGTATGCCGTAAGCGTCCTCTTCCATGGGGCAGCCAGGGTACCAGGCCCAAAACGTCAGCGTCTTGTGGACCTTGTCCACCACGGGCAGACCAATGCGCCGGGGCTGAGGCTCGTCCAGCAACTCACCGTCTTCCTTCCAGCGGTGCAGGGCAGGTAAGGGGTCAAATTCGCCCTTGATGGGCCAATAGGCCCCAATCACGGCATCGGGCCGGCCGACCAGCCAGATTCGCATCACCCGCTGCAATAAATCGGCACGTTGCAGGCGATCCGGCAGGTTCAGGCGTTGCTCAATCAGGTTTTTGCGCAAGGTCTTTTTTTCAAGCGCTTTTTTATCCATCGAGTTGTCCATAATCCCCCTATGCAGATACCAGCCATTTTGACATCTATCGCACTAGTCGGAACCCTGGCGCTGCAACTCGTTGGACCTGCGCACGCCCAGACCAAAGGCGACGATACCCTGATCGAGATGAGCCAGGCGTTCAAGAAAGGTGACCGCAAGCGCCTTAGCGCCCTGCTGCCACAGGCTTCGGGGCATGTGCTTGAGCCCTGGGCGGCTTATTGGGAGCTACGGGCGCGGCTCGACATCGCGTCACCAGCCGAAATCCAGGCTTTCTTTGCCCGATATGCCGGCACCTACCAGGAAGATCGCTTGCGCAATGACTGGCTCTTGATGCTGGGTCAGCGCCGGGACTGGACAAATTTTGCGGCCGAGCACCTGAACTACCGCATGGCCGACGACCGTGAAGTACGCTGCTATGCATTGGCGGTTGAAAACGCACTGGCCGGTATCGATGTTGCTGCGCTGGTCAAGCCGCTTTGGTACGCCCAGCGCGAGGCTGACGATGGTTGCAATTACATCGCCTCAAGGCTGCATGCCACCCGCAAGCTGACCGATCTGGAAGTCTGGCGCAAGGCCCGCCTTGCCATGGAAAACAACCGCCCCAAGGCAGCACGAATGGCCGCTGAATTCATCACGGCAGACGCGGGCGTTCAGATCAACGAAATACAGGACAACGCCGCCCGGTATTTGTCAAAGCGTGTGGTGGCTGTTGGCAAAGTCAATAAAGAATGGGTGGTACTGGCGCTGATCCGGATGGCCGCCAACGACCCGGAGGCCGCAGCGGGCGCACTGGAAAACCACTGGAGCGTTCACCTGAGCCCAGAGCAGCGCTCCTGGGCGTGGGGAGCCATTGGCAAAAGCGCGGCGCAACGCTTGTCCAACGAAGCCGCAGACTACTTCGTCAAAGCCAAAGACGCCGATTTGACTGACGATCATCTGGGCTGGAAAGCACGGGCCATGCTGCGCAAGGCCAACTGGAAAGAAGTGCTCGCCGCCACCCGGGCCATGAGTGACGATTCCCGCCTGGACGCAACCTGGATGTACTGGCGCGCGCGCGCCATGTTGAAGCTGGCCAAAACAGAGGCCGAGCGCACCGACGCGCTGGCCACATTTCAGTTCATCGCCGGCGTGCGCGGTTTTTACGAACAACTGGCGCTTGAAGAGCTGGGGCAACGCATCACCGTACCCGCACGCCCCGCTCTGCTCACGGCTGAAGAAAAAGACGCGGCACGGAAAAATGCCGGGCTCAATCGGGGCCTTTACGCGATTGGTTTGGGCCTTCGGTCCGAGGGCGTCCGGGAATGGAATTACGCCACGAATCTGCATGCCAAAGGCGGCATGTCCGACCGCGAGCTGCTGGCCGCTGCCGACTACGCCTGCCAGCGGGAGGTGTGGGACCGCTGCATCAACACCAGCGAACGCACAAAAACCGTCATCGACCTGGAGCAACGCTTCCCCATGCCGTTCAAGGAAGCGGTCATCCAGCGGGCAAAGCAGATCGAACTTGATCCGGCATACGTGTACGGCCTGATCCGGCAGGAAAGCCGCTTCATCATGGATGCCCGGTCTGGCGTGGGCGCGTCCGGCCTTATGCAGGTTATGCCAGCCACTGCGAAATGGACGGCCAAAAAAATCGGCCTGACCAGCTTCACGGCAGACCAGATCACCGACCGCGACACCAACATCGCCTTTGGCACGGGCTATTTGAAGCTGGTGCTTGACGACTTTGCAGGCTCCATGCCCCTGGCCGCCGCGGCCTACAACGCCGGGCCGGGCCGCCCCAGGAACTGGCGCGGCGCGAGTGGCAGCCCCGTGATGGAAGCCGCCATCTGGGCTGAAAACGTGCCATTTGCAGAGACCCGTGACTATGTCAAAAAAGTGCTCCCCAACACCACCAACTACGCTGCACTGATCACTGGGCAACCCCAATCGCTCAAGGCCCGCCTGGGC
>JANOAP010000337.1:0-3248 GCA_031411175.1 Rhodoferax sp.
TGGGCTTCAAGCTGGAAGCCAAAACCGCCGCGCCGCTGGTCAAGTCGCAGGAGCTGCTGGCGGATGTGCCGCAGAGCCGCCTGTTTGACGAGATGCTCAAGCTGCTGCAAACCGGGCATTCACTGGCGTCCATCGCACAGCTCAGGCTGCTGGGCATGGCGCGCGGCATTTACCCGCTGCTGGACGTGGTGGTGGAGCGGGCCGAGCAACCCTTTGTGACGGCAGCCCTCAAAGACACCGACCGCCGCGTGGGCGAGGGCAAACCGGTGGCACCGAGCTTTCTGCTGGCCTGTGTGCTGTGGGCCGATGTGCGTGACGGCTGGGCCGCGCGCGTGGCGCAACGCCAGCATTCTCACCCGGCATTGCAGGACGCGATTGACGACGTGTTCAACGCCCGCATTGGCGACGTGTCGGGTCGGGGCAAGCTGGCTGGTGACATGCGCGAGATCTGGGTGATGCAGCCGCGCTTTGAAAAGCGCACGGGCAGCACGCCGTTTGGCTTGGTGGACCAGCCTCGTTTTCGGGCCGCCTTTGACTTCATGCGTTTGCGCGCTGACGTGGGCGAGGTCGACGAAGTGCTGGCCGACTGGTGGCAGGAATTCAGCATGGCCGACGACAACCTGCGCCAGGACCTGGTGGACCAGGTGCGTGAAGAGCAGCAGCAGCGGCCCCGCATGGCGCGTGCGCCCCGGCCAGCCACGGCCCGTGCTGCCGGGCCTGCCGATGAATCCCTTGACGCAGGCCCTGCGGTGAACCAGGAGAATCCGGCGTCGGGCTCAGACGAAGCTCCCAAAAAACGCCGTCGCCGCCGTCGTCCAGGCGGTGCGCGTGGTGAAGGTTCAGGCGGCGAGAGCTCGGGCAGTGACAGCGGATCTGGCGGCAGTGTGTCGGGCATTACCGGGGCCTGAACGGGTCGCCATAGCACTAACGCAGTAAGAGTCGGGACCATGCGCAATGGCTGACGTTTCGGCATTCATTGCGCTGGGTGCCAATTTGGGAGATGCGGGTGCCACCGTTCTGAAGGCCATTGCCGACGTGGCCGACCTGCCGCAAACCCGGTTGCTGCAGCAATCGTCTCTGTATGCCACCGCACCGGTCGACTCGTCCGGGCCTGACTACATCAACGCGGTGGTGCAGGTGACCACGGGGCTCGATGCCCTGCACCTCCTTCATGCGTTGCAGCAGCTTGAAAACGGTGCGGGCCGCGACCGGCCCTACCGCAATGCGCCGCGCACGCTGGATCTGGATATTCTGTTGTATGGCAATGAGGTCATCAACACGCCCGAGCTGGTGGTGCCGCATCCGCGCATGACAGGGCGGGCCTTTGTGCTGGTCCCGCTGGCGGAGATTGCACCCAGACAGGTGAGTGCGGATCAATTGTTGGCGGTGCAAGGGCAGGCCGTTAGAAGACTCCCGGTGAACAACCAAGGCAAGTCACTGGGGAGTGACTCAAAAATACCCAGGAGTTTTAAGTAAGCCCGGAGCTGATCCGACCGCCGCGGTAGGCTGCGTAAGGCCGAGAATGAAATGGCGGCCTGTCGCGGACAACCGTTACGGGTCTGACTGAGTGACATATCAACTGTCACTTGATGCGCCGCAGCCAATACTCGGGTTGACGTCTATGGTGCGCAACTGAGACGATGAGAAATTCCTTTTCACTTGCCCTATACACGACGCTGAAAGGAAAGCCTTTCAGGAGGCGACTGCGCGTGCTCCTTGCTGAGGGAGTGCCACCACCAGGGTTCGCTACCGACTTGGCCACCGCGGCCATGACAGCCTCGCGAAATTTAATCCCCAGGCCTTCGTGAGCTTTCGAGTAGTAGGCAACCTCTTTCAGGAATTCAGCCTCTGCATCTGGCAGAAATTTGGGCTTGATCACCGGGCAATGCTTCGAGCTTTGGCAAATACTTCTTCAGCATCAACGGCTTTTACGTTCCCTCGGTCATAGTCTGCAAGACGACGTTCGATCTCAACGTCCCACGCTTCGTCGACCTCCGCGATGGCGGGCTCATGCAGCGACTCAAGCAAGATATCTACAAGACGTGACCGCTCGTCCGGGGTTAGGGCCTTGCCGCGTTCCGCCAATTCAATGACTTGATCATGCATAGATACCTCCATCAACGTAGCCAAATTTTATATCGTGCGACGCGTAATCTGCACGATGACTTTGTGACGGCTAACGAGGCTGTAGAAAACCGTCGCTCATGTCGCAAAAATAGATTTTGAAGGGCCCATTACCCCTCCCCAAACACATGATCGTGGAACAAACCCCGTTCTGATGCGGTGATTTTGGACCGATGCATTTGGAAGTCCTTGCAAAAGTTTTTTGCCGCCTCAACGCTGCGGCTCAGCCGACGCCGAAGGCGGTCGGATGCAGCGGCCTGTTACGCAAGACCTAACTATGAACACAGCGCTCCCCCTGGAAATCAATACGTGTCTGCACGGGTAGACCTGGTGGTTGTGCGGTGGGCAGCTCAGTTCCATTCCCAGCACGCAAAAGCAATTGGCCTCGGGCGTTGAGTTCGTATATCAGCTTCGTGCCAAATGTGGTTTGCTCCAGCCAAGAGGCTGGAACCACAATGTCATTGAAGTCCCGAACTTGAAGCCGATCCTCGGAGAAATGCAGACCCCCGAGCAAAATGCCAGAATCGAAAGCGATGAGCATCATTGGCGTTCTGTCCAAGAATCCAGGCTTTACCAAAATCGTCTCTCCTGGGAGGGCCGCCGTTCCATCGTGTTGTTCCATCAGTACAACGTGACACTTTGTATTGTTTGTCAGATAGATGCGGTTGCCGCCGAAACGACCTCCAATTGAGGCGGCGCCATAAGGAATCGCGACTACCAATAACAGGAGCGCCACAATTCGAGCGATTCGGATGAGCGTCTGCATGCACTGCCTAACTTTGTAGTATCGGTTGAACCCACCGGATACCTGGGCGAATCCCGGAGCAACGTGGGCAGCGCAAATCCGAAAAAGCGTTTGCTGTCATGGGGTTAGCCTGAAATTCTGTACACACAAACAGGTATATTGAAATCGTGAAAGTCGTCGTTCAGGCGCTGCCAACAATCTGCCATGTACCTTGTCGCCACCCACGGCAGAAGAGTTCATCGTCAAAATGAGCGCTAGCCCTTATAACTATTGCATAGTCAGCTTCAATAACCATAGCAACCTTCCTGACTGATGGGCGGATGACATCGTTTACTGGCATGCCCCATTCTCACCGCATAGCCTGCCTTTGACCATCCCC
>JANOAP010000338.1:0-7215 GCA_031411175.1 Rhodoferax sp.
CGCGGCGATAACCGCGGAACTGGCCGACACCGAAAACAGCACCTGCGCGCAGGGCAGCAGCACGTAAAATGGCAGACAAATAAGGGGCAGATCGCACTTCAAAAGGCGTGGCTCAAAGCCATTAAATGGCGGTCTTTTTTGCCCTAATGCCATGCTTCATGAAAAAGGCGCACCCCTAGAATTTCGTCATGATTACAAAAGACCTCGCTGATCTGCCGACCTGGAACACATCGTTGCGTCTGCCCCTGGTGACGGATGACTCAGATTTGTTTGAGTTCCAGATTCTGCTCGGTGGCCTCACCCTGGTGCTGAGTCGGCTGCATCCCCTGTTTGCCAAAAACAGATTCACCTGCACCCGGGGCCTGGCGATCAAGCTCACCCATATTCTGGAGTGTGGAGATCCATCGCAGGGGCGCATGTCAAGCGCCCATCTGGCGCAAGTGATGGCCGAGTGCGATCGGGCGCTGGACCCGGGCACGCTCATCGTGATCAGAAAGCTTTACGCCGACACCCTGCGGCTGGAGCAGGAAAGCGCACACGGAAAAGCCCTGGCTGATTTTTCTTACAGTGGCTTCCTGGCTGAGGAGCAACTGGCCTCCTCGTTTGCGCGCCAGGGCGGTATGCGTAGCGCTGTTGGCGGTGCGGTATTGAACTGAGGGCGGCTGCCCTTCAGCTCAGGGATTCAATCAGGTCGATGTACTGCTGCATGGCATCTGCATTGGCCGTGCCCTTCAGGCCATTCCAGGCGTCCCATTTCGCGCGGCCCACCATGTCGGAGAAGCCGGGTTTTTTTTCGGTGTTATCGCCTGCGCTGCCTTGCTTGTAAAGCGCATAAATCTTCAGCAGCGTGCCGTTGTCAGGGCGCTCAGTGAGGTTCTTTGAATTGGCAGCGGCGGCTTCAAATTTCGCTTTCAGGTCGGCCATGGTGATCTCCAGAGGGGTTGGGGTTGAGGGTCGGTAATTGCCCGGTATCTTACGGGTAGTTTTGCCTGCAAAATAGAGCGATTTCCCCAAGGCCTGAAATTCGCAGCCTCGGGGCTCAACGATTGCGCATGCTGGAGCGCGCACTGGAGTTTTTTATGGTCACCCGCATCCAGGCCCAGGCAGTTGCCCGGCAGGCTGGCAAGACAGCACGCACTGCCGCCCGGTCCGTGCGCGAGAATGTGACCCGTGCCGTCAGCGGCACGCTGGGCATGAGCGGCGAACGCATGAGCAAGGTCGATACCGCCTGGCTCCGCATGGATTCTGAATCCAACCTGATGATGATCGTCGGGGTCTGGATACTCAAGCCCGGCATCACCTATCAGGCGCTGTGTGACCGCATTGAGGAGCGCCTGCTCAAGTACCCGCGCTTCACGCAGCGCGTGGTGCCGGATGCCGCCGGTGCGACCTGGGTGACGGATCACCAATTCGACATCACGCGGCAGGTGGTCATAGAAAAATTGTCCATGAAGCGGTCCAAAACAGGCACGCGCACGGAGCAACAGGCGCTGCAGGATCGCGTGGCCGAGCTCGCCGTGCTGCCGCTGGACAAAAGCCGCCCACTTTGGCAGTTCCACCTGGTGGAGGACTACCAGGGCGGCTCGGCCATGATGGTGCGCATTCACCATTGCATTGCAGACGGCATTGCCCTGATCTCGGTCACGCAGTCGCTGGTTGATGGCGGTGCGGCCCCGCCCGAGCGCCAACCCGGCGCGCCCAGGCGGGAGGGCCTGGACGGTGCGCAAGACTGGATCGAACGCAGCCTGCTCAAGCCTTTCACCCAATTTGCGGTGAAGGCGCTGGGGGCTGTCGGCTCGGGTGCCGTGCGTTCCATTGACATGCTCAACGACCCGGTCAAGGGCGTGGAAGATGGGGTTGAAAGAGGCGTCGAGGGCACGCTGGATATGGCCAGACTGGCCTACCACGTGGCGACGGACACGGCTGCTCTGGTGCTGATGCCGGATGATTCTGCAACGCGGCTCAAGGGTGTTCCGGGCAAGGCAAAACGTGTGGCCTGGTGTGAGCCCATCCCGCTGGAAGAAGTCAAGGCCGTTGGCAAGGCCCTGAATTGCTCGATCAATGAAGTGCTGATGAGCTGTGTGGCCGGGGCCATTGCACAGTACCTCAAATCATTTGGCGACTCTGTCCAGGGCAAGGAAATCCGCGCCATGGTGCCGGTCAACTTGCGCCCGCTGGACCAGGCCCACAAGCTGGGCAATCACTTTGGTCTTGCACCGGTTGTGCTGCCCATTGGCATCGAGAATCCGATCGAGCGTGTTTACGAGGTGCGTCGCCGCATGGGCGAGCTCAAGGGCAGCATGCAACCCCTGCTGGCGTTTGGCATGCTGGCCGTAGCGGGTTTGCTGATCAAGCCCGCACAGGACGCGATGCTGGGGCTTTTCTCCAGGAAAACTACCGCCGTCATGACCAATGTGCCTGGCCCGAAGGAGAAGCTCAAGTTCTGTGGTGCGACATTGGAACAAAGCCTGTTCTGGGTACCCCAGAGCGGCACGGTCGGCCTGGGCGTGTCCATCCTGAGCTATGGCGGTGGCGTGCAGTTTGGCGTGATATCGGATTCAGTTTTGTGCCCGAATCCGCAGGCGATCATTGATGAGTTTGAGCCTGAGTTTGCGAAGCTGGCCTTGGTGACCTTGATGTTGCCGTGGGGCGATTCAGCGTAAGGGAATCGGTTTAGTCTGCCAGCTCGGATTTGGCCAGCTCCACGTCGAGACGTTCCATGGCGTCCATCGGCTTGGAGCGTGCGGCCTGCTCGTACAGCTGGGTCGCTTCGGCCATTTTCTTGTCTCCGTCCAGCATCACCAGTGCATTGGCATATTCAATCATGCCGATGGCAGAACCAGGGTTGAGCTTGAGTGCTTCCTGAAAGAGTTTTAGGCCGGTTTCTTTCTTGGCACCGTAGGTCATGCCACCAATCAGCGAGCCCACTTTGTCGATGACCTCGGCGTGAAATGAACCCAAAGCAAGATGGGCGTCAGCGTGCCGGGGTTGTAGCCGGGTCGTCGTTTCCAATGCCGTCTTGACCTTGCCGCCCAGCCCCTGCGCCAGCGCCTTGGCCACACTGATGCCCTGGCTGTAACGCCCAAGCGCATAAGCCTGCCAATAGTGCGCATTGGGGTTGGTGGGTTCTTTGGCGCTCTGCGCTTCAGCGCGCATGACGACCTCCATGAACAGATCCAACCGTGCTTTTTCTTTCTTTTCAAGGTAGGTTGCATAAATGCAGGTGGCCTTGTTGGCCACAGTGATGCCGCCATCACCGGCCTTCAGCCCCGCTAAGACCGCCTTTTGAAATTCGCCGTTGTGAAATAGAGCCCAGGCTTCGAGCAACAGGGGCTCTTTGGGCAATGGTTCGGCATCACCCAGGTGCAAGCGATCCCAGTGTCGCTTGACGCTCGCGGTGTCGAAACTGAATTCGCCCACCTGGGGAAAGGCTGTCCACTTCACCATGTTCTGTCTCCTGTGCCCTGTTGTCGTTAGGGTGTCGAATTGCTGTAGGCCGCCACCAAATTCAGTAAATGCATGCGTTGGCCCTCTTCGAGGTAGGGAACCAGCAAATTCAGAACGTGGTGCGCACCGCGCAGCAGGGCAACTTGTGCGCTTTCGGGTTCCAGTGCATGTCGCGGGTCCCGCACATATTCAAAGCTGAGCCAGTAAGTCAGTACCACGACCATGCTCGTCGCGGTGGCTTCAACCGTTCGGGAGTCAATGCTGATGGCGCCAGAGCGACTCATGTTGTCCAGCAAGATCTTGACCGCGCGGGTCTTGTTTTTCAACACTGACTGAAAGTGGGTTTCGAGACGCCGGTTCTTGCTAAGCAGATCGTTCAGGTCGCGGTAGAGAAAGCGGTATTGCCAGATCAGCTCAAACAGCGTGTGCATGAAAAACCAGGCGTCTTCCACATCGCGCACGCCATCACTCGCATTGAGCAATTCGTTGAGCGCGCGTTCGTAGCGGTCAAACAGCGAGTTGATCAGCTCGTCTTTGGCCGGGTAGTGGTAGTACAGGTTGCCCGGGCTGATGTTCAGCTCCGCCGATATCAAGGTGGTGGAGACGTTGGGCTCGCCAAATCTGTTGAACAGTTCCAGCGTGACTTCAAGGATTCGCTCGGCAGTACGACGCGGCGCTTTTTTTACCATGCGTGCCTTCTGGTCATGCGGTTGCAGGCCGTCTGAATCATGCGCAGACCGCCACCGCACACCGCGCGGGTGCGACCACCTCGCCCAGGTTGTCCATCACCTCCTGAAGCCGGGCGATGGCCTGTCCCACGCGGGTGGGCGCGGGGGCGGGAAGCGTCAAATGGCGTTTGGGGTCGCTCAGCGCCTCGTGGTTAAGCTGAATGCCATGGCGGGCCAGTTTGGCCGACAGGCCGGTTTGCCGCGAGCGCAGCATTTGCCGCGTCTGCTGGTAGGCGTGCTCGGCAAGATGACGTCGCTGGCCATAGCTGAAGGTGTTGGCCAGGTACAGCTCCGGGTCGCGGTGGTCGGGTTCGAAAAGAATCAGGTCGGTCTGGGGATAGGCATGCTGGTAGTGCTTCATGCCCAATTCCATGCGGGAATGGATCATGGAGCGGAAGGTCTGGCTCAGCACGGCGGGCAAGCCGCCGTCCACAATGCGCGGAATCCTGCGTTGCTCTGGTGACAGGCCGTGTTGCATGACTTTCGCCACTTGCGGGGCCGTGGCATCAAAAGGCACCAGCGGGTTCAGGCAGAGCATCAGGTCAACGCCTTCTTCCAGGGCCACCGATGCGTGCATGGTTTTTTTCAGGGCGCCATCCACGTAATACTGGTCGTCAATTTCGACCGGCGGGAAAAGTCCTGGCAGTGCCGCACTGGCCTGCACGGCTTTGGAGATGGGAATGTGGTCCCATCCGGGACGGCCAAATGGGGCGGCTTCACCACTGTCCAGATGGGTGGCAACCAGTGTCAGCTTGGTCTTGAGCTGCCGGAAGTCATTGGTCCTGCCATGGCGCGAGAACAGCGCTGTCAACTGGACATCAATCTGTTCATTGGAGAACACGCCGGTGGGCAGTCCGGCCCCCAAGCGTTCGAGAACATGGGTGAAGGACTTGCGTCCGGCCGTCAACCGCCACAGCGCCGACATCAGCAGGCCCGGCAGCATGACGCCGCGCCTTGCAAATTCGCTGTAAGCCGGCGCCATGAGCCATGAGGGATCAAAGGCGTCATTGCTTGCGGAACCGGGCGCAGGGTCGCTATCGATAAAGGATTTGCACAGCGCTCGCGGGGACATGCCATTGGCCAACCCGGCGGCAATGAAGCCACCGGCAGACACCCCTACATAATGGTCCAGCCGGGTCAAATCCAGACCGGTCAGCGACTCGTCAAGCGCGCACAGCGCGCCAATCTCGTAGATGGCACCCAAAGGCCCGCCACCCGCCAGAGCAAGAGCGATTTTCGCGGGGCGTGCGGGTCGTTTACTCATGTGGCAAAGTGTAGAGGGACAAGTGCAGCAAATATGCTGCGTTGCAACAGTGCAGAGTCACAGGTTGTCTCTCGGTTCAGTGAGGTGACTGCCAACAGTTGACCTTGTGATCAGCCTGGGTGAAAAGCGCACCACGAGTGTCACGGATGCCGGCGAACCGGCGCGCGATGGGCTCAGGATTTGCTGCGTGGAGCAGCCCGCTTAGCCGCGGTTTTTACGGCTGCCTTGACGGTCGGTTTGGCCGCCGATTTTCGCGCCACCGGTTTGGGCGCAGAGGCGGCCTTGGCTGATAGCTGCTGCACGCTCGTGTTCAACTCGTCAATACGGGCGATCAGTGCATTCACATCCTTGGCAGACGGGACGCCCAGCTTGTTGAGTGCCTTGGCAACCCGGTCTTCGAAGATGGTCTCCAGCTTGTCCCACTGGCCTGAGGCCTTGCTGGAGATGTCACCGGCCATGGCAGTCATGCGGCTGGTGGCCTCGGAAATTTTTTCTTCGGCGGCGGCCTGCGTCTTGCGCTGGATGCTGGTGCCCTCTTTCACCAGGGACTCAAATGCCTTGCTGCCTTCCGCCTGGGCCTTGGCAAATGCGCCAAGGCCAGCCTGCCAGATTTGCTGGGCCGAGTCCTTGACCGAGCCGGTTAAGGGGATACCGTGGTGTCCTGCGCTTTTGCCCGGCGCAGATTGCCCGGATGCGGGCTTTTGCATTTTTGTGACCATTGACGTCTCCTGTGACTGAGTTTGAGGTAGCGCTTGACTCTAGGTGGAATGATAGCTGCGGTGTAGACAGACACTTCTAATTTGTTGCGCCTGCCGCCTCAGGCTTGATTACGCCCTGCGCAGAGGCGGGCACGGGTTTCTGCTATCTCGACTCGTGGTCCGCTTTCGGCAAAAATCAATATTCCTCATTGGTTTTTTTGGGAGCTATTTATGCAGTATTTCGTCACTGGCGCAACCGGTTTTATTGGCAAACGGCTGGTCAAAAAGTTGCTTGAGCGCAAAGGCTCGGTCGTTCACTTTCTGATCCGCAAGGAGAGCGAAAGCAAAGTGGCCGCTTTGCGTGAGTACTGGGGTGCAAGCGCGGCACGTGCCCTTCCTGTGTTTGGGGATCTGACCACGAAAAAGCTCGGCGTTGCGGCTGATGCTGTCAAAACGCTCAAAGGGCAGATAGACCATTTTTACCATCTGGCTGCGGTGTATGACCTGAGTGCCGATGAAGCCAGCCAGATTGCCGTTAACGTGGAAGGCACCCGCAACACGGTTGATCTCGCCAAGGCGATAGATGTCGGCCACTTTCACCATGTGAGCTCCATTGCCGCAGCGGGTTTGTACGAAGGCGTGTTTCGGGAGGACATGTTTGAGGAGGCTGAAAACTACGACCACCCGTACTTCATGACCAAGCACGAAAGCGAAAAAATCGTGCGCAAGGATTGCAAAGTACCCTGGACGGTGTACCGGCCCGCCATGGTGGTGGGTGACAGCTCCACAGGGGAAATGGACAAGATCGACGGGCCGTACTACTTTTTCAAATTGATCCAGCGCTTGCGCCAGGTTCTGCCGCCGTGGATGCCGTCCATCGGTCTTGAAGGTGGGCGCATCAATATCGTGCCGGTTGATTTCGTCGTTAACGCGCTGGACTACATCAGCCATGGCAAGGCTGTGACCAATGGCAAATGCTTCCATCTGGTGGATCCTGCTGGCTATCGCGTGGGCGACGTGCTGGACATTTTCAGCAAGGCTGCGCATGCGCCCAAGATGAATCTGTTCATCAATGCGG
>JANOAP010000339.1:0-5221 GCA_031411175.1 Rhodoferax sp.
TGATGGTGGCCACCACGCCGGTGGTGCGCTGAAAGTCAAACAAGGCGTCTTGCAACTGGCTGTCGATCACATTGCGGTCTGACACCACAAGCACCGCGTCAAACACCTTCCTGGCCTCTGCATCGTGCAGCTCGGCCAGAAAGTGCGCAGCCCATGCAATGGAATTGGTTTTGCCCGAGCCTGCGGAATGTTGAATGAGGTATTTGCCACCGGAGCCGTCCGCCAGCACCGCCGCTTGCAATTTGCGCGTCACGTCCAGCTGGTGGTAGCGCGGGAAGATGATCTTTTCAATCTGCTTTTTCTTGTCGCGCTGGGCAATCAGGTATCGGCCCAATATCTCCAGCCAGCTCTCACGCGCCCACACCTGCTCCCACAGGTAGGCCGTGCGGTGGCCGCCGCCCGCGTTCACCGGGTTGCCCGCAGCGCCGTCGTCGCCCAGGTTGAAGGGCAGAAACACCGTGGCGGGCCCCACCAGCCTGGTGACCATCGCTACCTCGGTGTTGCTCACCGCAAAGTGAATCAAGGCGCCCGAGGGAAACGACAGCAACGGCTCTGCTGCCTGGCCCTTGGGCTTGGGGTGGCGGTCAAAGCGGTATTGGTCAATGGCATCGCCAATGCTTTGGGTGAAGTCGGTTTTCAGCTCGACCGTAGCCACTGGCAGGCCGTTCAAGAACAACACCAGATCGATGCTGTTCTCGCAGTGCAGCGAGTAGTGCACCTGGCGCACCACGCGCAGCCGGTTGGCAGCGTAGCGGGCCAGGATGTCGGGGTTGATCGCCAGCGCCGGTTTGAACTCGGCCAGCTTCAGCGGAGCTTTCAGGCCCAGCAGCTCCACGCCGTGGCGCAACACATCCAGCGTGCCGCGCTGGTCCAGTTGGTCGCGCAGGCGGGTGAGCAAGGTTTCTTCGGCGCGGGCGCCGTGGTTTTTGGTGAGCGTTTCCCACGCTTTGGGCTGCGTGGCCTGCACCCAGGCCAGCACATCAGAGGGAAACAGTGCGCGGGCGCGGTCATAACCTGCGGCGTCGCCCTCGGTACCCGGTTCGGCGTAGAGCCAGCCATTGCTTGCCAGATGTTGGCAAATCTCCAGCTCGAAGCTGATTTCTTTATGCAGGCTCATTGGGTGATTCCCTGCAAAAACGCAATGGGGGTCAAAACCGGTATGCCATGCCACGGATGCAAGACCAGCAAGTCAGCATCGCTGCTGACCAGTGTGCTGGGCAGTAGTCGCCGCCTTTTTGCTCCAGGCTTCAAAGGCTTCCACTGCGGTTTGGCGCTTCGTCGTCTGGGCAGCCTGTAAATCCTGCATGTCCTGTGGCGACACAATAAATGCCGCAGTACGCCCATGCCGGGTGATGGTGACCGGCTCACGCTGCACCGTGTCCAGCAACTGGCCGAACCGGTTTTGCGCTTCTACAGAGGTGACAGTGATCATGGCGGGCTCCTGAGGAAATGGCTAACCTGTACAGTATAGCTATCATGTAGATAAGTGCCAAATTGGCCTCTAGCCCCCGTGGAATGTGCGGGAGAAGCTACTGAATTGATAGCAACTGCACGACCCCACGCACGTCAATCTGCCCGGTGACGGCGGCGGAGATCAGCGCGGTGCGGCGCTATGTTTGTCTTAACCAAGACTTGATTTTAATAACGACAATCGTTATTATTCGGCCTATGATTCAAAGCTTCAAATGCAGCGATACCGAAGCGCTCTTTGCCGGTAAACGCATTGCCCGGTTTGCCAACTTTGAATCGGTGGCCTTGCGTAAGTTGCAGCAATTGCACGCAGCGACCACCCTGGATTTTTTGCGCATACCACCCGGCAACCAACTTGAAGCGCTGAAGCGTGACCGCATTGGGCAGCACAGCATTCGTATCAACAGCCAATGGCGCTTGTGTTTTATCTGGGCCACGGACCACGCCCAAAACGTTGAAATAGTGGATTACCACTGAAAGGAGCACCACCATGACCCGCGAAGTCCCCCTGATTCATCCCGGCATCATCCTGGCGGAAGACTGGCTTGCGCCTCTGGGCCTGAGCCAATATGCATTGGCCAAGGCCATTGGCGTGCCGCCCCGGCGTATCAACGAGATTGTGAAAGGCCTGCGCGGCATCACCGTGGACACGGCGCTACGGTTTGGCGCATTTTTTGGCACCGACGCGCAGAGCTGGATCAACCTGCAAACCCACTACGACACAGAATGCGCCCGCGAAGTCATGGCCGAAACGATTTCCCGCATTCAGCGATTTGCGCCTGCAGCTGCCTGAGGTTTTAAGCCGCTTAGGGTTTCTAGGCCGTGGATAGTGCGGTAGCAGCTATTGAATAAATAGCAACTACGCGACCGCTCGCACGTCAATCTGCCCGGTGACGGCGGCGGAGATCAGGGCGGTGCGGCGTTCTTGCAGCAGGGTTATTCCAGGCGCCGGCCCCCTGCGTAAGGTGCGCTGGACGCGTGAAGGCATGGGCAAACGCGGGGGTGCGCGAGTGATCTATTTCAACCGCCCTGTCAGCGGAGAAGTAGTGCTGTTACTGGTGTATGCCAAGTCCAAGTTTGACAACCTGCGGCCCGAATTTTTAGTGCAATTGAAGGAGCGTTTTGATGACCAAAACTAAGCCCGCCCCATCTGTGATTGACCCCGAAATGGCTGAGTTTGAGGCGGCACTGCTGCGCTCGGTTGGACAGGCCAAAGCGGGAATAACCGCCGCTGTCCACACCCCCCAGCAAATCATGGCGCGCCGCGCGGGCCGCCCAGTGGGCAGCGTCAAAGCCACTCCCAAGGTGCCCACCACTATCCGTTTGTCGCCCGAGGTGTCTGCCGCCTTCCGGGCTACGGGCGATGGCTGGCAAACCCGCATTGATGCCGCCCTGAAAGACTGGCTGCGCACGCACTCTCCAGTGTAGTAAAAAAGCCTATTGAGGCCGTGGATAGTGCGGGAGAAGCTACTGAATTGATAGCAACTACGCGGCCCCTCGCACGTCGATCTGCCCGGTGACGGCGGCGGAGATCAGCGCGGTGCGGCGTTCTTGCAGCAGGGCTATGGCGCGTTGGGCTTCGGTGGTGAGGGTGTCGAAGCGTGCGGTTTGATCGGCAATGAACGCCAGAATCGCGTGCTGCTCACTTTCAGGCGGCAGTATCACGGGCAACTCCATCAGGTTCGTAGACGAGATGGAGGCTAGATTGGTGCTCTGCTTGGATCGAGTCATGAAATAGAACTGCGCGAAGTTCGACCCGGTAATCGCATTCAACCAAGCCGACGCTACCTTGCGCGGACGCACAGCAAACACATGGTTTTGTGTGATGCATGGATCAATCTGACCGTCCCACACGTGGCCACGTCCCAGCTTGTCAAAGTCGCCGCCCTCGTTCATCAACACGTCGCCAGGCTGGAGCGCATAGCGCGGCAAGTCCTCTGCCGGTATATCCATCATGGCCACCGTTTCTAGATCGAGATAGCCATCTTGGACATTCGCAACGCGCAGGTATGGAACAGAAATGGTGTTTCGAGCACCGTGATCCTTGCCTTTGGCTACGCCTGTTTGCACGTCGGCAATGTACTTCAAGGGGGTCACATCCCAATGCTCCGGCACATCCCCCAGCCATTCGATGCCAGACGGCCTCAGGGGGGCGTGGGGGTTCAGGCTCCGGGTGACGGCGTGGGAGATAACGGCCTGGCGTTTTTCTTTCAGCAACGCCATCAGCTGCCGCTGCTCTGCCACCAGCGTATCAATCTTCGCCGTTTCGCGGTCGAGGAAGGCGGCGATTTGGGTTTGTTCGGGGAGTGGCGGGAACGCCCCGCGCTCGTCAAAGTATTGCGATGCGTCAAGATTCTGAATGCCGGACGTTTGCTTGATTGATCGCGTGTTCAGGCGCACTGCATAGGCTGCGGCATGCACATACCGCCAAAACGATGAATCCATGCCCGGTGCAATTTGGACACGAGCGACAAAGTTTGAGCAAACCGCAGGAAGTATGTCGTCATAAAGAACAACGCAACCAACAGGCTGCCCCTCGCCGCCGCCCGACTTCTCCAAAAGCAGATCGCCCTGCTTTAGGACACGCCCAACGCGCTCGCTGTCGACGACATTGCGAATCGTTGGCTCGTCCAATTCGACCCGAAGCGCTTGTCGGTCAAAGTCGGCAACGCGTACGCACGGGATGTCGTTCAAATCTTGCTTTGCTTCGTCGCCCCATACTCCATTCTTGGAACCAGTCGTTGAGCGTTTGAGGCGGTCAACTTCCCAATGCCCCGGCACCTCCCCCAACCATTCCACGCCACTGTCCTTGTAAGCCGGGTAACGCGGAAAGCTCATGGGTTCAGCAGGTCCAAATCAAGCCCCTGCGGCACAAAGTTTTTGAAGTCCCGGTCCAGCGTGACCAGGCGCAGCCCGCCGGCGATCGCAAAGGCGGCCAGGTATGCATCCATCCAGACTTTGGGCGACGCGGTGTCTAGCGCAGCCAGGGTGCGCCATTGCGCAAACACGCCCGGGGGCTCGTCGCGCCAGGCTACTTGCGGCAGGGCTTGCAGGGTGTCGAGTGCCAGCCAGACGGTGCGGTTAGTCTGCCCCAGGGCATCGTAGGTACGCTGGACGGAGGCTGTGGATGCCAGGCGCATGAAGCTTTGCTCCGTGGCCCGACACCAAGTGGCAGGCTGTGTAGCTGTGCATTGCGTTAAGGTTTGCTGTGCAAGAGGATAAAACGGATGCTTGGGGAATGTGGCGGCGAGCCACACATTGGTATCAAACAGAGATCCCGGCACGTTGCATGTCCTCGCTATAGAGGGCATCTTGTTCAAGCTGCAATAACTGCTCAAGAGTCATGTGTTGGGCTGGCGCGTTATCACCACTGCGGAAAACCGGGAAACCGTTTTCATTGATTTGAATCGGTGAATCGGGCGGCAGTTGCGTCGCTTGCCGTGGTGCGGCCATGCCCAACCCCTGGCGCAAAAAGTCCGCTGCCAGGTCGCGCAGGGTACGACCTTGCATCACTGCGCGAAGCTTCATTTCGCGCACCAGTTCGTCGGGTAAATCGAGGGTGGTTTTCATGCGTGCAAGCTTACCAGCTAGCTGGGTTGCTGTAAAGCTGGAGCCTTGTCCAATGAGGTATGAGCCTGAAGGGGACGCGTATTTCCACCCAGAAATGAGCCTGAGGCGGCGAATTTGGGGTTGAACTGATGGCTTGATCATCCAAGGATGGTGATCGACATGGATGAGGCCAGGCTGCGCA
>JANOAP010000340.1:0-10624 GCA_031411175.1 Rhodoferax sp.
GAAACGACGTGGCGGTCTTCACTGCGGCGGGCGTGCTGGTGGATCGCCCGGCAGCAATGCCGGGCGTGGATTGAAACATGAAGCTGATGCGCCCGTCTGCAAACTTGAGCTTGGATCGCCCGGCATCGCAGGTGGTGGGATACATCAAGGGCAAAAGCGCGATTCATTTGGCGCGGGTCTACGCAGAACGCAAGAGGAACTTTGTTGGACAGAGCTTCTGGGCCAGGGGCTACTTTGTATCGACGGTAGGGCGGGATGAGAAGGTGATCCGCAACTACATCCGGCACCAGGAGAAGGAAGACGAGAGATTGGAACAGCTCGGGCTGTGGAGATAAGCGGCCACCGAAACGGTGGCACCAAGAGTTGGGGCCGCGTTAGCGACCCCGTTTAGCCGCTTTGAGCGGCTCACAATTTGAAAGCCCCCGGCTTTGCCGGGGGATGGTTACTGGCCATTTTTACTCTTAAAAGTTACCTGAACCATCATGCTGCGCCTGACCCAAGCCCCCAACCTGGCCATTGCCACGCTTTGGGCTGACGCGCTCAGTGTCGAAGGCATAGTGGCCAGCGTGCAGCGGCAGTATCTGGGCGGCATGATGGGTGAGTTGCCGCCGGACCAGTGCCTGCCCGAGGTGTGGATTACCCATCCCGAGCAGGAGCCGCGCGCCCGTGAACTGTTGCACAGCCTGCAGCATGTGCCGCAACACCGCTGGCATTGCGTTTGTGGCGAGCTGGTGGAGGGCGGGTTTTCGCAGTGCTGGAACTGCGGCGTTCACATGCCTCAGTAGACTTTTCCGCGTGACCTGATCATTCGCACTGAGGCAGCCGTTGCCACCGCAGACAACGCCATGCAGCCCCAAATCACGGGCGTGTAATTGCCGACGCGGTCAAACACCGCGCCTGCCAACACCGGGCCAAGCAAGTTGCCAAGCGCCGCGCCGGTGTAGAGGGTGCCCACAATGCTGGACACGGCCCGTGCACCAAACATGTCCATGCAGATGGCGGGCATCAGTGACACGATGCCGCCGTAGCTCAGGCCGAACCAGATCGCAAAAATGGCCAGCGCGGTGTAGCCATCTGCTGCATTCCACAGCAGGTACGACGCAGCCATGGACGCCTGCATCAGCGCCATGGTCAACGTGCGGCCCATGCGGTCGGCAAGAGCGCCGATGACGAAGCGGCCGACCAGGCTGCCAATGCCGATAAGCCCGACCAGGCCCACGGCGCGCGCATCGGTCAGGCCCAGGTCGCGCGCGCTGGCCGACACGTGCGCAAACGGGACGAACATGGTGGGCGCGGCAGTCAGCGCCACCAGGTAAAACCACCAGAAGCGGGCGTCCCGCAGTGCTTCACCCAGAGTGACACCTGCGGGAACCTGGGGCGCAGACCCCGGGGTGGTTGGCGCAGCAGGCGCCCGTTTCAGCACAAACGCCGCGCCCAGGCCCAGCAGCAAAACGCCTGCGGCCATCACGCGAAGTGCATCGCGCCATTGCAAGGCAGCGATGGCGGTGGTGGCCAGCAGGGGCACCACCACCGTGCCAGCGCCAATGCCGGCGCTGGCGATGCCTGCCGCCAGACCGCGTCGCGCGGTGAACCACGGCTGCACACAGGCGATAGAGGGTGTGTAAACCAGGGCGATGCCAATGCCGATGCCCACGCCATAAGTCAGGTACACGATGGTCATGGACGTGGCCAGGCTGGTGGCAAACAGGCCAGCGGCGATGAACAGCATGCCGGTGCAGCACACCACCCGTGGCCCGAAGCGGTCCGCCAGAATGCCGCCGCCTGCGCCCAGCACAAAGTAGATCAGCCCCGACAGCCCGAACACCATGGACACATCAGCGCGCTGCGCCGAGAACTCGCGGGCAAACGATTCAAAAAAAGCCGCAAACGAGTAAGACACGCCAAAGATGACCGCCAGGCACACAAACGTGCCCCACACAACGACCCAAGCGTAGCGGGATTCCTTCACATGACGAACGCTACTGCGACGACTGGGGTGACGAACCTGGCCTCAGGCAGCCTGCATCAATTCCCACAGCCGGGCAGGCGTCGCCGGCATTTGCAGCAGGGGTGATTTGGCCGCCATGCCACCGCGTGCCAGCGCATCGGCAATGGCATTGATCACGCTAGGCCCGGCACCAATGGTGCCCAGCTCGCCCACGCCCTTGACACCCAGCGGGTTGTTCAGACAGGGGGTGGACGGGTCCATTTCGGTCTTGAACATGCTGGTGGCAATGTCTGCACGCGGCGCGCAGTAGTCCATCAGGCTGCCGGACACGAGCTGGCCGGTTTCACGGTCATAGCATATGGCTTCACACAGAGCTTGGCCCAGGCCCTGCACGGCACCCCCGTCCAGCTGGCCGCGCACAATCATCGGGTTGACCACGCGGCCCACGTCGTTGACCGATGCATAGGCCACCACGTCCACGTGGCCGGTTTGTGCGTCCACCTCCACCTCGGTCAGGTGGCAGCCATTGGGCCAGGTGGGCCCGGCCACGGTGCTGGTGGAATCCATGAAGATGCGCTGGTCGCTCTGGCGGGCGGCCAGTGCAAACAGATCAACGGCCAGATCGGTGCCTTTGACCTTGAAGCTGGCGTTGCTGTAGGTGATGTCTTCAGCCGCCACCTCAAGCTCTTTGGCGGCCAGCAGCCGGGCTGCGTCAATGGTGCGCTCGGAGCCAATGCGCACGGCCGAGCCGCCGGTGAAGAGGGAACGCGAGCCCGCACTGCCAAAGCCGTCGCCCCGGTCGGTATCACCCAGCACGATGCGCACTTTCTCAATCGGCACGCCAAAGGCGTCGACCACCAGTTGTGCCAGTGTGGTGGCAATGCCCTGGCCCATGGCATTGACGGCCGAAAACACTTCGATGATGCCCTCTGGCTTCACGGCCACGGTGACGCGCTCTTCAAACACGTTGCCGCCGGTCCATTCCAGAAAGGTGGCGATGCCCAGGCCGCGCACTTTGCCGCGCGCTTTTGACTCTGCTGCGCGGGCCTCAAAGCCGCTCCAGTCGCCAAGCAGCAGGGCCTGGTCCATCACAGATTCAAACTTGCCGGTGTCGTACAACTGCCCCATGGGGTTTTTGTAGGGCATCTGGCTGGGCTGGATGAAGTTGCGGCGGCGCAGTTCAACCCGGTCTATGCCGGTCTGGCGCGCGGCTTCGTCCATCAGGCGCTCCATGATGAAGATGGCCTCGGGCCGGCCCGCACCCCGGTACGCACCTGTGGGTGCAGTGTTGGTCAGGACGGCCTTAAAGTGGAAGTCAATCGTCTGGATGTCGTACACGCTGGTCTGCACCCAGGGCCCGATCATCAGCTGGATAATGACGCCCGTCATGCTGGGGTAGGCCCCCACGTTGGCGACAGACGCGATGCGCAGTGCCAGGATTTTGCCGCGCTCGTCCAGTGCCAGCTCGGCATGCGATTGAAGGTCGCGGCCATGCGAGCTGGCCAGAAATTCCTCGCCACGCTCGGAGGTCCATTTGACGGGGCGCTTCAACGTGTGGGCGCAATAGGCCACCGCCACGTCTTCCGGGTAAGCGCCGGTTTTCATGCCAAAGCCGCCACCCACGTCGCCCACCACCGCGCGCACCTGCTCCTTGGGCAAGTTCAGAGACGCACAGACCGTGTCGCGCAGGCCCGAGGGCATCTGCGTGCTCAGGCGAATGGTGAGGCGCCCTGCGTCCAGGTAAGCCAGTACGGCGCGGGGTTCCAGTGTCAGCGCGGCCAGGCGCTGGTTGGTGATGTCCAGCTTGACGACATGGCGGGCTGCTGCAAAGGCGCTGGCCGTGGCGGCCACATTGCCATGGCGCATTTCAGCCGAAATATTGTCAGGCGCGGCGTCACAAATCACCGGTGCGCCGGGGGCGGTGGCGTCGGTGAGGTGCACCACCATGGGCAACTCGTCGTAATCTATGGCAATGGCTTCGGTTGCGTTGCGGGCCTGGGCCAGCGTCTGCGCAACCACGGCAGCCACCGGCTCGCCCACAAAGCGCACGCGTTCATGCGCCAAGGCACGCCGTGGCGGGGTGGCGCAATCCGTACCATCAGCGCGTTTGAGCCCCATCACACCGGCCAGCGGCTTGACGCCCGCGTTGGCCAGGTCAGCCCCGGTCACGATCTGCAAAACGCCGGGCAGGGCCAAAGCCGCGGCGGTGTCGATAGCGGTGATTCGCGCATGCGGGTAGGGCGAGCGCAAAAACACCAGGTAAGCCTGGTCGGGCAGGGTTACATCGTCGGTGAACCGGCCCTTGCCCGTGAGCAGCAGGTCATCTTCAAGACGGCGAACCGCCTGGCCGCTGCCGAACCGGGCTGCGGTGGTGTTGATCGGGTCTACCGGGGATGCGGTCGTTGCGGTGGTCACAGTCATTGCCTTGTTTGAAATTTGTACGTGAAGGGGAGCGCGCAATGTCGGCGCGAGTTGCCACTATAGCGACTCGCGGCACAATGCGTATATGACCACTTCTACCTCCCCCCAATCTCCGAAAATCGGCGGCCATCTGCTGGTTGAATGCCTGATCGCCCAGGGCGTGACACACGCGTTTGGCGTGCCCGGCGAAAGCTTTCTGGCGGTGCTGGACGGCTTTCATGCCCATGCCGACCGCATCCGTTTTGTCATCAACCGCCAGGAAGGCGGCGCGGCCTACATGGCCGAAGCCCACGGCAAGCTGACCGGGCGGCCCGGCATCTGCTTCGTCACGCGCGGGCCGGGTGCCACAAACGCCTCTATCGGTGTGCACACGGCGTTTCAGGACTCCACGCCGATGATTTTGTTCGTCGGTGACGTGGCCAGTGAAACGCGTGACCGCGAGGCGTTTCAGGAGGTCAATTTTCTGAGCTTTTTCGGCCCCTCAACAGGCGGCATGGCCAAGCGGGTGGAGCGCATTGACGACGCCCGCCGCATTCCCGAATACGTGGCGCGCGCCTTTGCCACCGCCATGAATGGCCGCCCCGGCCCGGTGGTGTTGGTGTTGCCTGAAGACATGCTGGCGGCCGTGGTGACTGCCCACGGGTCTGGCGACATGCCCGCAGCGCTGCCGCGCGTGGAGGCGGTGGAGGCCTGGAGTGACCCCGGCTCCCTGCGCTATCTGCGTGAGCTGCTATTGAAATCAGAGCGACCGTTCGTCATCGCCGGGGGTGGCGGCTGGACGGTGCAGTCGGCCCAGGCGTTGCAGCGGTTTGCCGAAAACTGGAAGCTGCCGGTGGGCAACGCCTTCCGGTACCAGGACACGTTTGACAATTTTCATCCGCTGTATGCCGGTGACGTCGGCATTGGCATCAACCCCAAGCTGGCCCAGCGCATCAAGGAGAGCGACCTCATCATTGCCGTCGGCCCCCGCCTGGGCGAGATGACTACCGGCGGATACACCTTGCTGCAGGCACCCCGGCCCCGGCAAAAACTGGTGCATATCCACGCCAGTGCAGAGGAACTGAACCGCGTCTACCAGGCCGATCTGGCCATCAATGCCACGATGAACGCCGCCGCCCGCTCGCTGGAGGTGCTGACCGCCCCGGTGACGGTGCCCTGGGAGTCCTGGGCGCAGGCCTGCAATGCTGACTACCTGGCCAACATGACCCCGACTGCGCTGCCCGGCGATATCGATATGCCAGTTATTGTGGCCAGCCTGCAAAAGCATCTGCCGGTTGACGCCGTGCTGACCAATGGTGCGGGCAACTTCGCCAGCTGGATTCACCGCTTCTTCAAGCACCACGGCCTGGTCAAAGGTTTCAAGACCCAGCTGGCCCCCACCAACGGGGCCATGGGCTATGGTGTGCCTGCCGGCATTGCGGCTGCCATCACCACCGGCCGTGTTGCCTTCACCATCGCGGGCGATGGCGACTTTTTGATGAACGGCCAGGAACTGGCCACAGCCACGCAATTTGGTGCGAAAAGCATCATCGTGCTGCTGAACAACGGCATGTTTGGCACCATCCGCATGCACCAAGAGCGCGAGTACCCGCAGCATGTGGCCGGCACGGCGCTGGCGAACCCGGACTTTGCCGCACTGGCCCGCGCTTATGGCTATGCGGGCGTGCGCATTACCAAAACCGCTGAATTTGAGCCGGAACTGCTGGCCGCGCTGGCACGGCCCCAGGGCACGCTGATCGAAGTGATGCTGGACCCGGAAGTCATCACCACGCGAGGTACGCTGTCTGCCATCACGCAAAACGCCCTGAAGCGGCCTTGAACGAATAGCTACAAAAACAGTAGCTGGTTAAGCCCTGTTTATAAAGGCTAGTAGCCATTTCTTCTCTTATTTGGTGGTTGCAGCGGCTGCAACCGCTGCACGCATCGCAGCAGCCTGCTCGCGCGAGATGCCCAGCGCCGCCTGCATGAGGCCAGGGCTGGCGGGGTCCCATGAATGGCGTGGCCCCATGGTGAGCCCACCGTCCACAGTCAAGTGGGTGCCCGTGACAAACGACGACGCATCCGAGGCAAAAAACAGCACGGCTTCTGCGATGTCCTTCGGCATACCCGAGCGGCCAATGGGGTTGGACGTGCCGCTTTTTGCCGCCACGACCTGGGCCAGTTGATTCGATTGCTCGATGTTCATGCCCAGCCCCCGGCCAAAAATGGAGGTGGAGATAAAACCGGGCAGGATGCAGTTGATGCGGATTTTGTGCTGGCTCAATTCCGAGGCGGCCATGCGCGTGAAGTGCATCACACCGGCCTTGGCCACCGAATAGCAAATCGGCGCATACCCCGTCTGCACCGCGGATATGGACGAGGTGTTGATGATGGAGCCGCCACCCCGCTGGCGCATGTGCGGCGTGGCATATGAAGCGCCCGCCACGACGGAACGCAGCAGCAGCGCCTGGGTTTGGTCCCAGCCGTCCACATCCCAGTTTTCCACACCAGCCGGGGTGCCGCCGTGTCCCGCATTGCTGAAGAGGATATCCAGCCCGCCAAAAGCGGATACCGCCAGATCAATCGCCGCCTTGATGTCAGGCGGCCGGGTCACGTCACAGCGGATGAACCGCACAGATTGCGGAAATCTGGCCTGAAGTGACTGGCCAACGTCTTCCTGCACATCAGCGGCGACCACTTTGGCACCTTCTTCCACAAAGAGCTCCAGTGTGGCCAGCCCGATGCCAGACGCGGCACCGGTGATGATGGCAATTTTTTCGTTCAATCGATTCGACATGGGCAGTCTTTCAAGGCGCAAACAGGGTGAATAAGCAACATTTTCAAACTGTAAGCGCGACAGCGCACATACGGCCTGCTAACAAACCCTTACGTTTGAGGGGTAGGCGCTGGCGGGGGGCCATGCGTTATGCAACGGTACATACTTTGAAAGCCCAATATGAATAAATTTGCTACTCTTGCCCTGATTGCTTTGACCGCCGTGTGCGGCCCCGCGCTGGCCCAGACCAATGTCGGCGTGTCGATTGGCATCAACCAGCCAGGCGTCTATGGCCGTATCAACATTGGCAACTACCCGCAACCCGTGCTGGTCGCCCCCCAGCCTGTGATCATCGTGCCCGCCCCGGTGGCCGTGCATCGCCAGCCAATCTACCTCTATGTGCCACCAGGACACCAGAAAAAATGGAGCAAGCATTGCGCCCGCTACAACGCCTGCGGACAGCCCGTGTATTTTGTGCAGGAGCAGTGGGTGCGCGAGCGTTACGAGCAAGAGCATCCGGGCTGGCGTGGTGAACACCACGGTCAACGGGAATACCGGGAAGAACGCGGCAATCGCAAAGAAGGTCGGCATGACAACCGCCGCGACAACCGTGAGCATGACGGGCGGCGCTAGTCGGGGATCACACCGCGTTTACCAATGAAAAAACAGGCCACAGTGATGTGGCCTCTTTTTTTGAGGGGTGAGTGATGCCTAGTTGACCTTGATCAGACGCCAGTCGAGGCGGTTGTCGGCCCGGTGGGTGACATCCACGTTTTTCTTAAGAGCCCAGGGAATGATCTGGTTGTGAAGCGGGATGTGGGCCACAGTGTCGTTTTGCAATTGCAGTGCTTCGGTCAAAAGACGGTTGCGTACCAGCAAATCGGTCTCGGCCTTCACCCGGTCCACCACGTAGTCCATGCGCTGGTTGCTGTAACGGCCCACGTTGTAGTTGCCATCACCCCCGGTGCCCAGGCTGCGTGTTAGCGATTGCAGGCTGTACAGGGCATCAAAGGTAGGCACGCCCCAACCCAGCATGTAAATGCTGGCCTCAAAGCGCTGGATCATCGGGAAATAGGTCACCAGGGGCAGGGTGCGGAGCTTCGCCTTGATACCGATTTTGGCCCACATGGCCGTCACGGCCTGGCATATTTCTTCATCATTGATGTAGCGGTTATTTGGGCAGGCAAAGTCCACCTCAAAGCCCTGGGGGTAACCGGCATCTGCCAGAAGTTTCTTGGAAGCTTCCGGGTCATAAGCGTGGCGTTTGTGAACGCCCTCGGTCCAGCCATTCACCTGGGGTGCCACCAGCGCACCCGTGGGTTGGCTCTGGCCCCGCATGGTCACGCGGTTGATGCTTGCGATGTCAATGGACTGGTAAAGCGCCATGCGCACACGCAGGTCTTTCAGGGGGTTTTTGCCCTTGATATTGGAGCCCGGCAACTCGTCGCGGAACTGATCGAGGCCAAAGAAAATGGTACGGTTCTCGATGCCGTCAATCACCTTCAGGTTGGGGCTGGAGCGCAGGCGGCCCAAATCCTGGGGGCTGGGGTCGAGGATGAAATCCACTTCGCCCGACAGTAGCGCGGCAACCCGAGTGGCCTCGGCTTTGATGGGGGTGTAGATGATTTCGGTGACGTTAGAGTCGCTCTTACCCCAGTAGTTGGGATTTTTAACCAACACGAGCTTCTGGTCTGGCTGCCACTCTTTGACGATGAACTGCCCGGTGCCCATGGCATTGCGGTGGGCGAAGGTTTCGTCTTTGGCCCGGATGTCCTTGGGGTCAACCGACTTGTTTTTCTCAGCCCAGGCCTTGCTCATGATGCGCAGTTCGGTGAGCTGGTTCAGTAGCACCGGGTTGGGGCCTTTCATCATGAAGTCGATGGTGCTGTCATTGACCTTGACCACTTTGTCGATGCCCTGTGCGTACACTGCGAAGTTGGAAGTCTTGGCCATGGCGCGGTTGATGGAGAACACCACGTCTTCCGCAGTCAGCGGCGAGCCATCGCTGAACTTCACGCCCGAGCGCAAAGTGAAACGCATCTGGGTGGGGGAAACCTCACGCCAACTGGTGGCAAGCTGGGGCTCGGGCTTGAAGGTCTTGCTATCGTAGTAAACCAGTGAGTCAAAAATGGCAGCATGCACGCCGTTGCCCAGTGCATTATTTTGAGAATGGATATCCATGGTCGGAATGTCGCTTGCGCTGGACCATTTGAACGGCTTGGCCTGAACTGAGGGAGCGCCAACGAGCACTGCGATAGCCGTGCAGCAGAGTGACAGTTTGATTTTCATGAAGATCCTCATTAATGAAAACTGCGACTATGCAATATGCGTGCCGCTGCTGTCAAAAGGGGTTTCCCTCATTTCATGCAGAGAGCGCTACCTAAGTCTTGGATTCAGCGCATCACGCAACCAGTCGCCCAGCAGATTGACGCTAAGTGAAATGGCGACCAGCATCAGTCCGGGGAAAACCGTGATCCACCATTCACCGGAAAAAAGGTAGTCGTTGCCAACCCGGATAAGGGTGCCCAGCGACGGCGTTGTGGGTGGCGCGCCCACACCTAAAAATGACAGCGTGGCTTCGGTGATGATGGCTGTTGCAACCTGAATAGTGGCGAGCACCATGACAGGCCCCAGGACATTCGGCAAAACATGGCGGCGCATGATGCGAAGCGCCGACACGCCCGTCACACGCGCGGCCTGCACGTACTCCTTGTTGCGTTCCACCATGGTTGACCCTCGTACGGTGCGAGCGTACTGCACCCACCCGGTGAGCGTGATGGAGGCGATCAGTACACCGAACGCGAGCGATAACTCCGCGTTGGGGAAAAGCGCCCGGCCCACGCCGGCAATCAGCAATGCCACCAATATGGAAGGAAAAGACAGCATCACATCGCACAGCCGCATGAGCACTGTGTCGATCCATCCACCGCGAAAGCCGGCCAGAAGGCCAAGGCTCACGCCGATCAGCATGGACAGAATGACTGACGTGATGCCTACGGAGAGTGAGATGCGCGCACCATAGATGACGGCTGACAGAATGTCGCGTCCCTGGTCGTCTGTACCCAGCAGGTATTTGCGAGTGCCCTCTGCCTCCCATGCAGGTGGCAAGCGGGCTTCATTCAGTTCCAGGGTGGTGAGGTCGAAGGGGTTATGCGGCGCAACCCAACCGGCAAACGCGCAGCAGAAAATGCAGACAAACGCGACCAACGCAGAAGCAATCGCCGTTGGCGAAGTGCGGAAGCTATAACCAACATCGCTGTCGAGCCAGCGTGAAATCACATTCTTCACATTTATAGTTCAGCGGATTAAAAGCAAAGCGACGTTACCACTTTCGCAAGATTGAGCCGAATAAATTAAAAAAAGACCGCCTCAGGGCGGTCTTTTCACTCGGGCAAACCCGCTTACTTCAGGTGCTTGCCGATCAGGCCAGCCATCTCGAACATGGACACTTGCATCTTGCCGAAGATTTCCTTCAGCTTGGCGTCAGCGTTGATCATGCG
>JANOAP010000341.1:0-15658 GCA_031411175.1 Rhodoferax sp.
CTCGTCCATGTCATGCGCACCGGCCAGAAACTCACGAAATCCTTGCGCGCCAATGGCGATGGCCAGCGGCAAGCCAATGGCCGACCACACCGAATACCGCCCGCCCACCCAGTCCCAAAAGCCGAAGGTGGTGGTAATGCCAAACGCATTGGCCGCCGCCACGTTGGTGGTCAGTGCGCAGAAGTGCCGGGCAATGTCGGTGCCACCTTCGCGTTCAAACCACGACTTGGCCGATGCGGCGTTGGTCATGGTCTCAATCGTGGTGAAGGTCTTGCTGGCAATCAGGAACAGCGTGTTTTGCGGCTTCAGGCGCTTGAGCGTGGCAGCCAGCTCATGCCCGTCCACGTTCGAGACAAAGTGAAAGCGCTTGGCGGGCGTGACGAATTCATCCAATGCCAGCACGGCCATTTGCGGCCCCAGGTCCGAGCCGCCAATGCCGATGTTCACCACGTCGGTGATGGCATCGTCTGCCCGCACGGCGTGTGCGTAGGCCAGCATGGCATCCAGCGTGGTGTGGACTTGCGCCAATTCGTGCGTCAAACCGATCGCTACATTTTTAATAGCTGCTTGAGCTTCTGGTACGGGGGCTACAGCCGGCTTTCTTAATAACCAGTGCATCACGGCCCGGTTTTCGGTGCTGTTGATGGCCTCGCCTGCAAACATCGCATCGCGGTGCGACGCCACGCCGGTTTGCCGCGCCAGGTCCAGCAGCAATGACTCCGTTGCGCTATCCAGCAGGTTCTTCGACAAGTCAGCAAACACATGAGGGGCCTGCTGGCTCAGCGCAGCAAAACGATGGGCATCGGCATCGAATGCCTGGCGCAAGTCAAAGTCTTTGCCAGTGGCCTGGTAGGTGTGTTGCAGGGCAGCCCAGACAGGGGTGCGGTCGCAGCGGGTACGCATCAGGCCGCCAGCATCAGTTGTTCGAGCTTCACGGCATCCACACAGAAGGCGCGAATGCCCTCGGCCAGCTTCTCGGTGGCCATGGCATCTTCATTGAGCGCAAAGCGAAACTGGGTCTCATCAAAATTCACGGCAGGCAGATCAAGCCCCTGTGCGGCGCTGGCATCCAGCGCCCTGGCCAGCGGCGCGTCGGTTGCCGCCAGCGTGGCGAGCAAGTCGGGGCTGATGGTCAGCAGGTCGCAGCCCGCCAGCGCCGTGATCTGGCCCACGTTGCGAAAGCTCGCACCCATCACCTCGGTGGCAATGCCAAATTTCTTGTAGTGGTTGTAGATGTGCCGCACCGACTTCACGCCGGGATCGTTGGCACCCGCGTTGTCGGCCTCTACCCAAGCGGCTCCCGCAGATTTCTTATACCAATCGTAAATGCGGCCCACAAAGGGCGAGATCAATTGCACCCTGGCTTGCCCACAGGCCACCGCCTGGCAGAACGAGAACAGCAAGGTGAGGTTGGTGTGAATGCCGCGCTGCTCCAGCTTGGCGGCGGCCTGAATGCCTTCCCACGTGGCGGCCACCTTGATCAGCACGCGGTCAATGTGAATGCCCTGCGCCTGGTACAACTCGATGATGCGTTCGCCCCGCGCGTAGGTAGCGCTGGCATCAAAGCTCAGACGCGCATCGACCTCGGTAGAGACGCGCCCGGGAATCAACTCCAGAATCTCGCAGCCAAAGCGCACCAGCAGGTGGTCCATGACCTCATCGAGCGGGCGGTTGCGAAACTTGGCCACCGTGTCTTTGAGCAGGGGCTGGTAATCCGCCTTTTGCACTGCCTTCAGAATCAGCGACGGGTTGGTGGTGGCGTCTTGCGGCTTGAAGGCGTCCATCTGTTTGAAATCACCCGTGTCGGCCACCACGGTGGTGAATTGTTTAAGTGCGCTTAATTGGTTCATGGAAGGTTGGTTCATTCAGAAATTATCGCGCGATGCAGAGTGGCCTGCACGTTGGTGTTTATCGCGTTTGAATGGACACGCTTGTTTGATCACGCAGGCGTTGATCTAGGGCAGTTGCTTTGCAGCGGCGGCCACCCACAAGCTGTACCAGTCTTCACGGCTCAGGCTGATTTGCGTGGCGCGCCAGGCATCGCGCAGCCGCTCTATCCGCACACTGCCCACTACGGGCACCACATGTGCCGGGCAGCGCATCAGCCAGGCGAGTGCAACGGCATCGGGTGTGCAGGAATGCAAATGCGCAAGGCGCGCCAGTTCGGGTGCCAAACGCATCGCCAATTCAGAAGCCCCAAACAAAGCCCCGCCGGCCAGGGGCGACCAGGCCATGGGCACGATGCCCCATTGCTGGCATTGGTCGAGCACGCCGTTGTCCAGCGCCTGCATGGCCCCCAGCGACAACTCAATCTGATTGACCGCAATAGTGAGGTCACGACGCACGCCCATGTGCTGGCGCAGCAAGCTGACCTGGGAAGGGGAAAAATTGGAGACGCCCACCGCGCCCACCTTGCCGGAGGCCACAGCCTGTTCAAGCGCCTGCGCGGTCTCCGGGGCATCCATCAAATAATCGGGCCGGTGCAGCATCAGCAAATCGATGTGATCGGTACCCAGTGCTGCCAGCGAGCGGTCTATGCACGCACCGATGTACCCGGCACTGCTGTCAAAGGTTTTGACGTGGTGCGTGGGCCTGGCTGGCGACACCGCGGCAATGCCACATTTGGTCAGCATTTGCACCTGGCTTCGCAAGCCCGGCGACAGCGCCAAGGCCTGGCCGAACTGGGCCTCAGCGGCGTAGCCACCGTAAATATCCGCATGGTCAAACGAGGTCATCCCCAGTTCAACACATTGGTGAATCAGACGGTTCAGCGCCTGGTTGGACAACTGCGCACGGGTCAGGCGCCAGGCACCCCAGACCAGGGGCGACAACACGAGTTGGGGCGGTTGAATTCGAGGTTCGGTCATGGTTTGATGCGGTGCGAGCCGTCAGGAACTGGCAAAGGCGAATCGCTGGCGTTGACGACAGGTAATTTGCTAAAAGTAATTTGATTACTCTACCAGAGTCACTGTATGTTCATATGCGACTGGCCCTCGAAAGCTGTCACACATTGGAAGCACCATGCCATCATTAAAAATAAAATGAAACTAAGTTACATTAACAAATCACCTGACTTTCAAGGCGCAACCTTCCATGAGTTTTGATCTCGTCCTCTTCGGTGGCACTGGCGACCTGGCCTGGCGCAAGCTGATGCCCGCGCTGTTTCAGGCCTTTCGCCATGGCACGCTGCCAGAAGGCGGCCGCATCATTGGCGTGGGGCGGGAGGCGCTGAGTTCTGAAGCGTACCGCGCCCGGATCCAGTCCCGCTTTGACGCGGTTGACCTGGCCAAGCGACCGTCAACCGAAGAGTTCACCCGGTTTGCAGCCCTGCTGCAATTTGTGCGCATGGATCTCTCCCAGCCCGATGACTATGCGGCTCTGGGCACCCTGCTGAAAGAGCGCAACGCAGACACCGTGGTGATGTATGTCGCCACCGCCCCCGCGCTGTTCACTACGGTGTGCGAGCAACTCGCGGTGGCGGGTTTAAACACCCCCCACACCCGCGTGGTGCTTGAAAAACCCCTGGGGCATGACCTGGCCTCCAACCGCGCCATCAACCACACTGTGCGCGGCATTTTCAGCGAGAAGCAGGTCTTTCGCATTGACCACTACCTGGGCAAACCGGCGGTGCAGAACCTGTTTGCCCTGCGCTTTGGCAATGCGCTGTTTGAGCCCCTCTGGCGGCGCGAACACATTGCCAACATCCAGATCACGATTGCCGAAGAGCTGGGCGTGGAAAAGCGGGGCGCGTTTTACGAAAACACGGGTGCCCTGCGTGACATGGTGCAAAACCATGCGCTGCAACTGCTGTGCGCTATCGGCATGGAGCCGCCCATCAATTCGCATGCCGATGCGATTCGCGATGAAAAACTCAAGGTGCTGCGCTCATTGAAACCCTGGACCCGGGAAACCCTGATGCAGGACGTGATCCGTGGCCAGTATGCGGCGGGCACCGTGGGCGGTGCGCCTGTGAAGGCCTATCGCGAAGAAGAAGGCGTCAACCCGCAAAGCAACACAGAAACTTTTGTGGCGCTGCGTACCGAGATTTCCAACTGGCGCTGGGCGGGGGTTCCGTTTTACATCCGCACCGGCAAACGCCTGGCGGGCCGTGATGCGCACATTGAGGTCAATTTTCGCCCCGCGCCCCACGCGATTTTCAACTCGCAAATTGGCGCAGCCAACCGGCTGGTGATCAACCTGCAGCCCAAAGACGGGCTTGAGCTTCATCTGCTCGCGCAAGGCCAGGACAACCGCAGAAACTCACAAACGCTGGCCCCGGTGCAACTCGATCTGGACTTTGACAAGCGCTTTGGCACCGAGCGCGTGGGGGCCTACGAGCGCCTGCTGCTGGACGTGATCGATGGCCGCCTGAACCTGTTTGTGCGCAGCGACGAACAGGAAGAAGCTTGGCGCTGGGTAGAGCCGATTCTGGAGCACTGGGCAGCCGATGCGCAAGGCCCGCGTTTGTACAACGCCGGCACCTGGGGGCCGAGTGCCGCGAGCGCCATGATTGCGCGCGATGGCTATTGCTGGTCTGAAGAGTCATGACGGCGCGTCCTTCCATTCGTCATTGCGAGCGAAGCGCGGCAATCCAGGGGCGATGGATTGCCACGCTTCGCTCGCAATGACAACCATTTCATCCCATGCTTGACAGAATTCGCGCCTCGTTAAGTTCACTTGCCCCCGCCGAGCAGCGGGTAGGCAAGCTGGTGCTGACTGATCCTCGTGCGTTTACCCAATTGCCGGTGAGCGAGCTGGCAGACCGTTCGCATGTGAGCAAACCGACCGTGGTGCGCTTTTGCCGCAGCATGGGCTACGACGGTCTGACCGACTTCAAGCGCAAGCTGGCCGGCACCGTGAGCGAGGGCGTGCCCTTCATCCACCGCAGCGTGGATGCCGACGACAAGACAGGCGACGTGCTGGTCAAGGTGATCGACAATACCGTGGCGGCCTTCCTCAAGTACCGCAACGATGCGAGCACTGCCGCTATCGAGCGAGCAGCCCAGGCCCTGGTCGGAACTTACCACAAGGGCAAACGCATCGAGTTTTTTGGTGTGGGCAATTCGGGCGTGGTGGCGCAGGACGCGCAGCACAAGTTCTTCAGGCTGGGCATCAACACCATTGCCTACAGCGACGGCCACATGCAAGTGATGAGCGCGTCCATTCTGGGGCCAGGCGATTGCGTGGTGGTGATCTCCAATTCAGGTCGCACCCGTGACCTGATGGACGCCTGCGACATTGCCCGCAAGAACGGCGCAACCACCATCACCATCACCGCCAGCGGCTCGCCATTGGCCGCCGCAGGCAATATCCATTTGTCAGCCGATCACCCCGAAGGCTATGACCGCTACAGCCCCATGGTGTCGCGCCTGATGCACCTGATGATCATCGACGTGCTGGCCACCTGCGTGGCCCTGCGCATTGGCAGCACCACGCTGCAACCCATGCTGCAGGAGATGAAGAACAATTTGCGCAGCAAGCGCTATACCTGAAGCTAGACCTGATTCGACACCCCGCTGGCCACATGCCCCGAAGGCACATGCTGCGCAGCCGATTCGATGTGTCCGGTCTGGTCATCAAAGAAAAAATCAGGCTCGAACTCGCGCAGGAATTCGCCTTTGGCCAGGCCGCCCAGAAACATCGCTTCATCGACCTCAATGTTCCAGTCCATCAGCGTGCGGATGGCACGTTCGTGCGCCGGGGCACTGCGAGCCGTGACCAGCGCGGTGCGGATGCGCATGCTGGGCGTGCCTTCTTGCTGCAGGCGCTGTAGCGCGGCCAGCAGCGGCTTGAACGGCCCGGCCAGCAACGGCTGCGTCGCCTTGTCTTTCTCATGCTTTTGAAAGGCCGACAGGCCCTGCGCTTGGTAGACACGTTCGGCCTCGTCGCTGAACAGCACGGCATCGCCGTCGAAGGCAATGCGCACTTCGGTGGGATGGGCCTCACTGGCGCGCGCCGAGCGAGGGTACACCTGCGCCGCAGGCACACCCGCATCCAGCGCGGCGCGAACATCGCTCAGGTGCGTGGATAGAAACAGGTTGGCATGCAACGGCTTCAAATAGCGCCAGGGCGGCTGGCCACGCGTGAAGCTGCCGCGCTCAATCAGCAGCCCGTAGTGCTGGGCCGACCTGAACACCCGCATGCCCGAGACCGGGTCGTTGCGCGAGAGGATCACCACTTCCACACGTCGCGCAGCGCTGTCATTGAAGGCAAGCAGCTTCTTGACCAGTGAGAACGCCACGCCCGGCTTGGCAGGTTCTTCCAGTCTTTGAAGTTGAAGGTCCATGTAGGCACGGTCCTTGTGCGGCCCTTCGCCGTGTTCGAACACCTCGTTCTCTTCCTCGAAGTCGAACAAGGCCCGCGATGAGATCGCCACGACCAGTTTTCCATCCAGGGTAGTTGCCATTTTGCTAAAGGAGACCGTGATTACCGAAGTACCCGCTTCGTCATTGCGAGCGAAGCGCGGCAATCCACGTCTGAGTCGAGAGGGAGCGTGGATCGCCACGCTGCGCTCGCGATGACGTGAGACAGGTGTCTTGACAACTTCTATCTCCCTTACTTGACAAGTTGATTTAGCTGAATGATGGGCAGCAATACCGCCAGCACGATCAGCATCACAACCAGCCCCATGGCCACAATCAGCAAGGGCTCGGCAATGGTCGCCAGTTGCATCGCACGGCGCTGCACATCGGTGCTGAGCTGTTTGGCCCCCCGGCCCAGCATCACGGGCAACTGGCCGGTCTGCTCACCCAGGCGCGCAAACATGCCCAGCAGGCCGGGGAAGCGCTTCTTTTGCGCCAGGGCCGAGGCCAGCGGCGCGCCTTCGCGCACCAGCACCAGAATCTGCAAGGCGTCGGCGTGCATGGCGCGGTTTGACAGCGTGTCTGCCGCCGCCTGCAAGGCTTTCAGAATGGGCACACCCGCTGCAGCCAGCATGGCCAGCGTGCTGGCAAAGCGCGCAGCGTTGTAGCCGCAGCTCAAGCGGCCCAGAACCGGCAGCGTCAGCCAGAATGCATCAAATTTCTGACGAAATGTGGCGCTAGCCCAAGCAAAACGGGCACAAGCAGCTATAAAAATAATAGTGAGCAACATCAGCCAACCGTAGTCGCGCACCACGTTGCCCAGGGCCAGCATGATGACCGTCAGCATCGGCAGTGCCCGCTTGCTGCCCGCGAACACATTCGCCACCTGGGGCACCACGTAGCCCAGCAAAAACATCACGATGACAATCGCCACCAGCGTCACGATGGCCGGGTACAACGCCGCGCCGATCAGCTTGGCTTTGAGCGCCTGCTGCTCCTCCAAGTCATCCGCCAGGCGCTCCAGCACCAGACCCAGGTTGCCGCTTTGTTCGCCCGCGCCAATCACCGCCACATAAATGCTGGAGAACTCGCGCGGGTGCTGCGACAGCGCTTTGGCAAACGCGGCACCGCCATTGACTTCGGCGCGCAGTGTGGCCACCAGGTTGCGCTGCGACTCCACGGGTGCTTCGTCACTCAATGAGGCCAGCGCCCGCTCCAGCGGCAAGCCGGAGGACACCAGCCCCGCGATCTGACGCGTCCAGATGGCCAGCGCCGTGGTGTTGAAGGCGCGCCGCTCAAACAGCTTGGTATTGAGGTTAATGCTGCCCCGCCCGCCCTGGCCTGCTTCAGGGTTCGCCCCGCTGCTCACGGCATCCACCTGCACCGGCACCAGCGCCTGCGCGCGCAACATGCCGCGTGCGGCCCTGGCCGTGTCGGCCTGCATCACGCCTTTGCGGATTTCGCCGTCGTACGTCAGCGCTTCAAATGAGTAAGCCGGCATGAAGGCGCGTGTGACTAACGGGATTTGGCAACGCGGTGCTTGCGGCGCGTATCCAGGTGCCAGGCCAGAAACGGCAAAATCAGCACTGACCCAGGCAAGGCCCACACCAGCAGGTAGGGGCTGACGTTGGAGGCCGACCGCAGCAGGGTCCGCAGCTCGTTACGCTCCTCTGGGGTCCACTTGCCGCCGTTGCGCTGCTTCATCAGCAGGGGCACCGCGCCTTTGAGCCGCCCGAGTTCATCTCGCACCCGAACCTTCTCACGGTGAGTGCCTGCCAGCATGGACGCAAACCACACCGGTGCCTTGTGGTTCATCTTGACCTGGTAGGCCTGAGTCTGGTCGGCATCAAATTTAGCCGACGCTTCGGGCTTGTTCTTGGGGGCTGACGGTACGCGGAATGTCATGGGCTCATTATCTTCCAGCCAGCGGGAGACGGAGCGCTCACCAGGCAACAATAGGCAAACCGGCGCACAACAAATTTGCAAAAGTCGTCGCCCTTGGGTGACTTCACCAGAATCACGGTACCCTCCCAGTGCCCAGAAAGATTGCCATGCCCCTCCTTCAATTTGCTCATCGCGCAGCGAGCGCGCTGGCTTTGACCACCGCCACGTTGGCAGGCCTAAGCTCCGCCTCTGCTCAAGACCGGGTCGAAGACCCTCAGTACAAGCTCACCGTCGGCCAGCAGCGCTTCAGCCAAAGCGGCAATGGGCTGGATATCAATTTGCGCCAAACCTCCAGCCTGGGCAACGCCTGGGTGGGTTACTTTGAAGCCCGCGGGCTCGAAGCACAGCAATGGCGTGGCGGATGGGACAGCACATTTGGCGATACCGTGCGCTTGCAGCCATCGCTGCAATTCGCCTCGGGCGGCTTTGTGGGCGGCAGCCTGAATGTCGAGACGGGAAAAACCTGGTTCGTGGGTGCTGGGTTCGGGCGCACCAACCTCCAGCCGTATTTCAACCTGAACTACGACCCCAATGATTCCTGGTCGCTCTCGGGCGGATACCGGGCGGCAAATGGCGCTAGTTACTCACTGAGCTACACCCGCGACAACCGCGAAAATCCAGACCAACAGCACCTGCATGCGGTTTACCGCGCTACGGTCAATGGCGGCGAACGGTTGACTCTGGACGTGCTGTTCAAGCAGGGGCTGGTGGACGGCAACGCCATCAGCAAGACCGGGCTGACCGTCACCTACGACTGGCCCCGGTATTTTGTGCGGCTGGCCTTTGACCCCAACACCAATTTCACGGCCGATGATGCGGTGCGCATCAGCGTTGGCACCCGCTTTTAACGGTGCGGCATCGGACCCGGTGTCTCTAAAACTCGCTGTGCCAGCGGAAGGTATAGGTGGTAGCCGGGCCCCGGTCACGGTTGTAGCCAGGGTTGCTGATGTGCTGAAAGCCCACGCTGAAGGCTGACTGAAGTCTGGATGGCCCCAGGTTGAGGTCTGGCAACACAACCCGGTAATAGGTTTCAAAAATCCGCTCGTTGTCATAGTTCAGCCGGCCATCACCCAGAAAGAAGCCAAGACCCCCCGCCGCCAGATAGGCGCGGTGATCATCCGACAAGCCATTGACGGCGTACGCCACGCCCCAGCGGTCCCGCCCCCGGCCCCAGGCAGACCCGGTGAACTGGCCGCCCAGAGCGACCTGGCTGTCAATTTCGGTGAAGGCATACGTCTCCACATGGCCGCTGTTACGGCTGGCCCGCAGGAAGACGCCCGAGTCTTCAGACAGCGGTGCTTCCAGCGTCAGGCCCCAGCCGGTCTTGACCTGTTCCCGCCGCACCAGCCCGACGTCGGGTACACCACCCAGGGCCAGTGCTTCGGCAAAGCTGCCCGCGAACACGGCGTTGCGGAAATACAGCGCGCGGGCACGCAACGGACCACCCGGTGATGAGAGGGGCAAGTTGCCTTCAAGCTCGATCTGGTCGCCGTAATGGCGCATCGACGTGTCAAGCGCCAACCCGTTACTCTCTGCCGGTTGCATGGCCCGCGCCGCGCGGATGGCCCAGGACGGCGTGCGGTACTCCACGATGGCCCCTACCGTGTAGCCACGCGCATCGGCGGCATAGTCCCACGCGCCGTGGGTCAGGAAAGCCCAGTTGGCAAACTGCTCACGCGGGTCCTTGGCATAAGGGTTGTTGTCAAAAAAATCCAGCAGGCTGAAACTGCCCAGCGTGAGGGTCCAGCGGTTAGCGGTGAACTTGCCGCCCATCTCATTGAAATCCGGCTCCACGGTTTCCAGTGCGCCGCCCGCATTGATGCGCTGTTGAATGTAAAAACGGGCCGGATACGACACCAGGCTGGTGCTGCTGCCACGCGCCAATTCGCCATTGCTCAAACCGCCAGCACCCAGCAGATTGGAAAATGGCACGCCTTGTGCGCCTTCAGGGTTCAGGTGCATTTGGGCACCTCGCCACAAACGCAAACCCACGTCCCCGGTCAGCGTCAAGGAGTACGACTCTTCCTTGAACGGGCTCAGAGAATTGGGGCCGCTGTAGGCCGCATTGAAACCTGGCTTGGACTGCCAGATGTAGGTGGTCTGCCCATGTAGTGCGATGCGGGGAGCCGCTTCATCGTCCGATTGGGCGATTGCCGTTTGAGAACACAGAAAGCTTGCTGCCAATAAGTTGGCCATTGCGGCGCATGCTTGACGGGGCGTGACTGGGTTGGGCATTGCGGGATTTTGCCCTAACCGGGTGTCTATTTCGTGACGAGGCACCTCCGGGTGAATGCTAGACGGCTGATACCGCCTTCTCGCGTCCGAACCAGCTCACGTACAGCGCGGGCAGCACGATCAGGGTCAGCAGGGTGGCCGTGAACAGGCCGCCAATCACCACAATGGCCAGGGGGCGCTGGGTTTCCGAACCACTCTCATGGCTCAGGGCCATGGGCAACAAGCCAAGCGCCGCCAGCATGGCCGTCATCAGCACCGTGCGCAGACGCTGCATGGAGCCTTCCAGCACCGCCTCGACGACGGTCATGCCACGCGCCTGAAGTTGCTGGAACACCGTGACCATCACCACGCCATTGAGCACCGCCTGCCCGGACAGGGCAATGAAACCGATGGCGGCCGACACCGAGAGCGGGATGCTGAACACCCACAGCGCAACGAAGCCGCCAATCAGTGCCAGTGGCACGTTGAGCAGAATCAGCGCCGCCCGCTTGAATGAGCTGAACGCGTCAAACAGCAGCACAAAGATCAGCAGCAACGATATGGGCACCACCACCGACAAGCGCTTCATGGCGCGTTCCTGGTTTTCAAACTCACCGGACCAGGTGATCCTGTAACCGGTGGGCAGCTTGACGTTGTTCGAAACGCGTGTCTGCATGTCAGCCACCACCGAACCCATGTCGCGGTTCTTGATAAAGATACCCACAGCCATGGTGCGCCGACCGGCCTCACGGGCAATGTTCATGGCGCCGCTGGTCTCGCGAATCGTCGCCACACTGCCCAAAGCCGCATAACCCCCGTCGGGGGTGGGTATCGGGGTGGCGGCCAGGCTCACAATGCTGCGACGGCTTTCGGGCAGGCGCACCGCCACGGCAAACTTGCGCTCGCCTTCCCAAAGCTGGGTTGCCACCTTGCCGCCCAGTGCCGCCTCGATCACATCCTGAATATCCTGCACATTGAGCCCCTGGCGCGCTGCCCGGTCCCGGTCAATGTCAATCACCAGTTGCGGCAATTCACCCTGGCGGTCAATCTCGGCCCGGAACACGCCCTGCACCTGCTTGATTTCGCGCTCAACCGCCTCCGTGATCTGGCGCAGCTCGACCAGGTCGTCGCCTGATACCTTGATCACAATCTGGCCATCAATCTGTGAGATTGACTCCAGCACGTTGTCGCGGATCGGCTGCGAAAAGCTGGGCTCCATGCCAGGGATGGCCGACACGGCGCGGTCCATGTCGTCAATCACCTGCTCCTTGGTCAGACCCGTTCGCCATTGCTCTGGCGGTTTGAGGTCTACAAAGACCTCGGCCATGCTGATGGTCTTGGGGTCGGTGCCGTCCTCTGGTTGCCCGGCCTTGGACACGACGGTTCGAACTTCCGGCACTTTCAGCAGCGCCTTGCGCACGGTTCGCAGCACACGCGCGGCCTCGTCATTGGAGACGCTGGCCGGCAGGCGCAAATTCACCCAGATGGTGCCTTCATTGAGCTCAGGCAGAAACTCGCTGCCCAGACGCGACGCCGCCACCACTGCCAGGCCGAACACACCCAGTGCGATGACCACAACGAGTTTGCGATTGCCCAACGCCCAGTCCAAAACCGGCTTGTACATCCGCTTGGCGGACGTGACCACGCGGTTGTCTCCGTGCGGAAGCTTCTTGCGCAACATCCAGTAGGCCAAGAGCGGCACCAGCGTGAGTGAGAACACCAGCGACCCCACCAGCGCGGTGGTGACCGACAGCGCCATGGGCTGGAAGATACGGCCTTCGTGGCGTTGCAATGCAAAGATGGGAATGTGGGCCGCAATGATGATCAGCATTGAAAACAGCGTGGGTCGCCCGACCTCGTTGGCCGCTTCGGTGATAACCGTGCGCCGTTCGTCGTCGCTCATGGTTTCTTTCTTTTCGGCGAGGCGGTGCATGATGTTTTCGATCACGATGACCGCGCCGTCCACAATGATGCCAAAGTCCATCGCACCCAGGCTCAGCAAATTGGCCGGCACGCCCATGATCTTCAGGCCCAGGAAAGTCGACAGCAGCGCCAGCGGTATCACCACCACCACGGCCAGCGAGGCCCGCATGTTCGACAGGAACAGGTACAGCACCAGGGCCACCAGCAGTGCGCCTTCCACCAGATTCCTGAAAACGGTGGTCAACGTCTTATCCATGAGCCAGGTGCGGTCGTAATACGGCACGATCTCTACGCCCTTGGGCAGCCCCCGGGTATTGAGCTCTTCGATCCTGGCTTTCACGCCCTTGAGTACCACGCTGGGGTTCTCGCCCTTGCGCATGACCACGATGCCGGTGACCACGTCGTCGTCCAGATCCTGCCCCACCGTGCCCAGACGCGGCACAGCGCCAATCTTCACCTGCGCCACGTCGCGAACCAGAATCGGCGTGCCGGTGCGGGCCGCCACCACGATACGGCCGATGTCATCGGCCGAGCGCAACAAACCAATGCCACGGATGGCGTACTGCTGGGCACCCTGCGCAACATAGCTGCCGCCGGCATTGGAGTTGCCACGACCTAAGGCATCCAGAAGGTTTTGAAAGGTGAGTTTGTAGGCACGCAACTTATCCAGATCAGGCTGCACCTCATACTGCTTGATGAAGCCACCCATGGCCACCACATCGGCCACACCGGGCACCTGGCGCAGGCTGCGCTCAATGACCCAGTCTTCCAGCGTGCGCAGCTCGGTGGTGGTTAGGCCATCACCTCGCACGCGGTAACGCATGATCTCGCCCACGGGCGTGGCATTGGGCGCGATGTCGGCCTCCACACCCGGCGGCAGATCGACGCCACGCAACCGTTCAGCCACCTGCTGGCGGACCTGCTGCACCTGCGCCGCATCGTCATAGGTCACCACCGTGAAGCTCAGACCGAACTGCGTGTGGGAGAACACACGTATGGAATTGGGCAGCCCGGCCAGCGCCGTTTCGATCGGCAGGGTGACCTGCTTCTCTACCTCTTCAGCGGCGCGCCCGGGGAACAATGCAATCACCGTCACCTGCGTGTCCGTCACATCGGGAAACGCCTCAACCGACAGGTTTTGAAAGGCGATCACACCCGCCATGCCGAATAGCAGTGTGCCCAGCACGATGAACAGTGGCTGGTTCAACGCGTAATTTATCAATCGTCTCATGTCGTTTTTGCTCCGGCTTCGCATCAAACAATGAAGTTCTTTGCGCCAGGCACCATTGAAGCTTGCCTGAGCACAACCCCATTCCTTGACTTATCTTTCGTCTTGAGTCTTGTCGTCCAGCCGAATGCCAAGCGGACATTTAACGGGACGATCCCCACCGGCGAGGGTTGGAGCGTCGAATTTACGCGGGCTTGACGTCATCGATCACTCGTGGACGGATTGAGAATCCATGCAACATAGAGCACAGGTAAAACCAAGAGAGTAAGAAAAGTCGCCGTCACCAACCCTCCTATCACCACAATCGCGAGCGGTCGCTGGGTTTCGGATCCGATGTCATGACTCAAAGCCATAGGCAAAAGACCCAACGCAGCGAGCAGGGCCGTCATCAACACAGTGCGCAGACGCTGCATCGAACCCTCCCGGACGGCTTCTATAACACTCAGCCCCTGGGCCTGCAACTGCTGGAACACCGACAACATAACAACCCCATTGAGCACAGCCTGCCCAGACAAAGCAATGAACCCAATAGCTGCCGATACTGAGAGCGGAATGCTGAAAACCCAAAGCGCAATAAAGCCACCGATGAGAGCCAAAGGCACATTCATAATGATCAGAGTGGCCATCTTCAGGGAATTAAAAGCATTGAAAAGCAATACGAATATCAGCAAGAGTGAAATCGGTACGACGACGGAAAGTCGCTTCATTGCCCGCTCCTGATTTTCGAACTCTCCGGACCATTGAATTCCATAGGTCTCGGGCAACTTTACTTTTTGAGCGACTCGCAACTTCATGTCAGCGACAACCGATCCCATGTCGCGGTTCTTGATGAAGATTCCAATCGCCATGGTGCGCCGCCCTGCTTCACGCGCAATATTCATCGACCCGGTCGTTTGACGTATATTTGTAACGGCTCCAAGCACGGTATATCCGCCGTCTGGAAGTGGAATGGGAATACCACCCAGGTGATCTATGCTTCTCTGCGCTTCAGGCAGACGGACAGCCACTGCGAACTTGCGTTCGCCTTCCCAAATCTGGGTCGCGGCTTTACCGGCTAAGGCGGCCTCGATCACATCCTCGACATCACTCACGTTCAGCCCCAATCGCGCGGCCCGTTTCCGGTCGATATCAACTGCAAGTTGTGGCAGTTCACCAAGGCGGTCAATTTCGGCCCGGGACACGCCATCGACCTGACGGACTTCGCGTTGAATGGCTTCCGAAATGCGTTGCAATTCGGCCAGGTCCTGCCCCACCACTTTAATGACAATCTGCCCTTTGATTTGTGAGATGGATTCAAGCACGTTGTCTCGAATCGGTTGTGAAAAGGCTGGGTCGATGCCGGGAATTACCGAGATTGCACGGTCCATTTCATCGATCAATCGATCGCGCGTCAAGCCAGAACGCCATTCCTCCTTGGGTTTGACGTCTACATAGACCTCGGCCATACTCGTCGTCTTGGGATCCGTTCCATCTTCCGGTTGCCCTGCCTTGGATACCGTCGTTCGCACCTCCGGTATGGTCAGCAAGGCTTTGCGAACGCGATGCAAAACCTGAGCGCCCTCATCGAGCGAAACGCTGGAAGGCAGGTCGAAATTGATCCAGAACGTTCCTTCGTCTAGTTCAGGCAGGAATTCAGAGCCCAATCGGGACGCTGCAACGATAGAAACAAGAAAGCAGCCCAAAGCAATAGCGACAATCTTGCGCTTATTGTCCAAGGACCATTCAAGAACTGGTTTGTAAAAGTTTTTGGCACCTGCAACCAGCTTATTGTCATGATGAGGCAACTTGCGACGCAGCATCCAATAAGCCAAAAGTGGAACAAGCGTCAATGAAAAAATGAGCGAACCAATGAGGGCCATGGTGACGGACAAGGCCATCGGCTGGAAAATTCGTCCTTCGTGACGCTGCAGTGCAAAGATAGGAATGTGCGCCGCAATAATAATCAGCATCGAAAATAGCGTTGGTCGCCCGACTTCACTGGTGGCGTCGGCAATGACCGTTTTGCGATCTTCCGAGTCAAGGCTTTCGCCTCTCTCAGCAAGGCGGT
>JANOAP010000342.1:0-2039 GCA_031411175.1 Rhodoferax sp.
CGAGCGCAGCGTGGCAATCCATGCTCACGCACGACACCAGGGTGGATTGCCGCGCTGCGCTCGCAATGACGAAGAATCGGGGTTTTGGAAATTTCTACATCCCTTAGACTGCTACATCCGGCCTACCCATCAAACTCACTGGAGACACTCTCATGCATATCGCCTCACTCAAGGAAGTTGTCAGCGCCGAAGAATGGCAGCTTCGCGTTGACCTCGCTGCCTGCTACCGCCTGGTGGCCGCCTATGGCTGGAGCGACCTGGTCTTCACGCATGTGTCGGCGCGCGTCCCCGGCCCCGAGCATCATTTTCTGATCAACCCCTATGGCCTGATGTTTGACGAAATCACCGCCAGCAGCCTGGTCAAGATCGACCAGAACTGCAACAAGCTCAGCGACTCGCCCTTCCCCGTCAACCCCGCAGGCTTCACCATCCACAGTTGCATCCACGCCGTGCGCGAGGACGCAGGCTGTGTGCTGCACACCCACACGCGTGCCGGTGTGGCCGTCAGCGCACAAAAGGCCGGTGTGCTCCCGCTGAGCCAGCAGTCCACCTTGATACTGGGCTCACTGGCCTATCACGACTATGAAGGTGTGGCGCTCAACCCCGATGAAAAACCGCGCCTGCAGGCCAACCTGGGGCAGGCCAACTACCTGATGCTTCGCAACCACGGCCTGCTCACGGTCGGTAGAACCATTCAGGAAGCCTTCGTGAACATGTATTTTTTTGAGAACACCTGCCGCATCCAGATTGATGCGCAGTCCGGCGGTGCCGAGCTCAATTACATCGGCGCCGGCCCGATTGCCGCCAATGCCAACATTTCGAAGGTCGCCACGGCCGGCCAGGGCTCAAATCTGGCCTGGCCTGCGCTGCTGCGCAAGCTGGATCGCGAGAACCCAGGTTACGCCAACTAGCGCCCGAGCAAGCCCCTCAACTCAGTGTCGGTGGCTGTGATGCGCGTCGGGAACATGAGGGTGGGCGTGCTGTAGGGGTTCATGCAGGTGCACGTGGCTGTGCAGCGCCTGCGGCATTGGCTCGTGCGCATGGTTGTGGTGCCCGTCATCATGTGCATGCGAATGCTCGTGCTGTATCGGATCGTGCGCGTGCGGGTGGCCGTGTCGTTCCATCAGGTGCAGTACCACGCCCGTCAGCATCAGCACGCCACCCCCCAGCATCAGCCAGCCGACTGAGCGGTCGCCCAGTGCAAACGCCAGTGCGGCACCGATGAATGGGGCAAATGCAAAGACCGAGCCCGTTCTCGCCGCGCCAAAGGCCCGCTGCGCCAGCAGGTAAAACCGCAGGCTAAGGCCGTACCCGGCAGCCCCGACAGCCAGCAGCCCCAGCGCAGCCGTGAACCTGGGCAAAGGCTCTTCCAGCAACAGCGCCAGCACCGTGGTGGCGCAGACACCCAAGGCCGACTTGGCCAGCACCACCTGCCCTGGATCGCAGTCAGCCACGCCACGCGACAGGGTGTTGTCAATGCCCCAGGCGACCGTGGCCAGCAGCACGGCCATCAGCCCCGCCAGTTGCACTCCGCCCAGTTGCCCCTGGTCGAGCACCAGCGCCATGCCGCCGGCCAGCAGCAGGAGCATGGCGGCCCACACACGCCGGTCCATCGTCTCGTGATAAAGCCGCCATGCCAGCAGCACCGTGAACAGGGCTTCGAGTGTCAGCATCAGGGACGCGCTGGTGCCGCTGGTGCGCTGCAAACCCCAGGCCAGCGCCACCGGCCCAATCACCGCGCCAAAGCTGGCCATGGCCAGCACACGGCCCAGGTCGCCGCGACGCAGGCGAGCCTCCACTGTTACCGGCTGGCGCAACAGGGTGCCCACCAGCGCCGCCCCCGCATACAGCAGCGCGGCAGTGGTGAAAGCCCCCAGCCCCACGCCAAAGAACCTCACCAGCGGCGTGCTGATGCCAAACAGCAAAGCGGCCAGCAACGCCAGCATGCCGCCGCGCAATGCCGGGCCGGTGAACGAGGTCAGCATGGCATCATTGGCCGGTGAAATTGGCAGCAATGAAGTTGCCGGGCTGCGTGAAGA
>JANOAP010000343.1:0-1732 GCA_031411175.1 Rhodoferax sp.
CCAGGCAATGTTCTGGATGGCGATGGCAAACGCAAAGGTTTCACGCGTCCAGTTCTGGGCCTGGGTGATGGGTTGCAGCCACAGCCCGAAGCCGTGGCGAATGCCCATGGAAAGCGTCACGATGGTGGCACCGCAGACCAGCACCTGGGTCATGGATAAGGATTTTGGGGAACTTGTCATGCGTGAACTGTAATCAAATTGGCAACAAGGTGTTTGTTGCGCACCGCAATTCAGGGGGTTGAGTCTGTATGAATATACAGCCATTTTGTGTGCCGGGGCTACAATTGAAAGCTATGGCAGTCAAACCACCCTCCGACTATTCCGAAAGCTCGATCCGCGTCCTCAAGGGCCTGGAGCCAGTCAAGCAGCGCCCCGGCATGTACACGCGCACCGACAACCCGCTGCACGTCATCCAGGAAGTGCTGGACAACTCGGCTGACGAAGCCCTGGCCGGGCACGGAAAAAAGCTCAAGGTTGTTTTGCACACCGATGGCTCGGTGACCATTGAAGACGATGGCCGCGGCATTCCGTTTGGCATGCACCCCGAAGAAAATGCGCCGGTGATTGAGCTGGTGTTCACTCGCCTGCACGCCGGTGGCAAGTTTGACAAGGGCAAGGGTGGTGCCTATAGCTTCTCGGGCGGCCTGCACGGTGTGGGCGTGAGCGTGACCAATGCCCTGGGCAAGCGGCTGGAGGCCACCAGCTACCGGGATGGCTCCGTCGCGCACATCGTGTTTCAGGGCGGTGACGTCACGGAAAAGCTGATTGTGCGCAAGGCCGCCGAGGGCGATCGCAAGTCCGGCACCACCGTCCGCGTCTGGCCCGATGCCAAATATTTCGAGACCAGCGTGTTGCCCATGGCTGAGCTAACCCACCTGCTGCGCAGCAAGGCGGTGCTGATGCCGGGCGTGACAGTGTCGTTGCTCAATGAGAAAAACAAGGAAACCCAAAGCTGGATCTACAAGGGCGGGCTGCGCGACTACCTGATGCAGACGCTCAACGGCGAGCCCTTCATCCCCCTGTTTGAAGGCGAAGGTTTTGCCGATGCGCAGAGCGACAATTTCGCGGAGGGCGAGGGCGCTTCCTGGTGCGTGGCCTTTACCGAAGACGGCCAACCCGTGCGCGAAAGCTATGTCAACTTGATCCCCACCAGCGCGGGCGGCACGCACGAAAGCGGCCTGCGAGATGGGCTGTTCACAGCGGTCAAGAGCTTCATCGAATTGCACAGCCTGTTGCCCAAGGGCGTGAAGTTATTGCCCGAAGATGTGTTTGCCCGCGCCAGCTACGTGCTGAGCGCCAAGGTGCTCGACCCGCAGTTTCAGGGCCAGATCAAGGAGCGCTTGAATTCGCGTGATGCCGTACGCCTGGTATCCAGCTTTGTGCGGCCCACGCTGGAGCTGTGGCTCAACCAGCACGTTGAGTACGGCAAAAAACTGGCCGAGCTGGCCATTCGCGCAGCCCAGTCGCGCCAAAAAGCCGGCCAAAAGGTGGAGAAGCGCAAAAGCTCGGGCGTGGCGGTATTGCCGGGCAAGCTGACCGATTGCGAGAGCAAGGACATCGCCCACAACGAGGTGTTTCTGGTGGAGGGTGACTCGGCCGGCGGCAGCGCCAAGATGGGCCGCGACAAGGAAAGCCAGGCCATTCTGCCCCTGCGTGGCAAGGTGCTCAACACCTGGGAGGTGGACCGCGACCGGTTGTTTGCCAACACCGAAATTCACGACATTTCGGTGGC